>JAIMBL010000238.1 GCA_023511615.1 Leptolyngbyaceae cyanobacterium HOT.MB2.61 | reverse complement strand
AGTTCCAGCGAGTTTCAAGATGTAACCATCAACCTTCTCAAAGCTCGTGAAATACTTTTTCAGCAAGCCCTACTTATTTATCCACTGGTGAATCCAGGGTGCAGGGGTCGAACCTGCCTGAGGCGAATTATGAGTTCGCTGCCTAAACCGCTCGGCCAACCCTGGCTGTGACCACCATTGTATCCCGATTCTCTTCTTAAACCTGTGTATCAATTCCATAGCTCTTGAAATGGTCGGCTCTCCTGGGAGTTTGGTGATAAGAATCGTTTATCGCCGAACAAAATCAATATTCCAGGGATTTTGTTTTAGATGACAGAGTAGCGTAAGCTACTCTGTCACCGGCAAGCCGGAAGAACCAAACGGCCACAACTTCTGCCAGGCTGTGACAGCTATTACGGAACTCATGGAAGGGAGGCGATCGCGAGGAAATTTTGTGTTGAGCAAGAGTATCCCGTCTAAAATTGGAGCAATTAAAAAGCTCCTTTGTCCCAATCAAAATCTGGAAGTCTTCATTGCGGGATGACCTATGAAACTGAATTCGACTGTGGCACTGACTCTGGTTCTCCTGGCGTTGATGATAGGAGCGGGGGTGGTCAGTGCTATCTGGGGCATTGCTCTGGGGCGAGAGGCACTCAAGGGTGTAACTCAGCCTGACACTCGCCCGGTCAACAATCTGGCAAAGCGAGGCACAGCCGCTCGTCGTGAAGAATTCACCATCCTTCGAGAAGAGGATATTATTGCAAGTGCCAGGGCTCGTATCAGTGGAACCTCTAAAGGTAACAAACCAAACACTCCCTCCAATGCTAAAAAAGCCACTAATGTAGAGGCAAACAAGTCCAGGTTTCCCATCGTGGCTCAGAGTGAGAATGTGGTACTGGAGGTCAATGCGGTCCAGAGACAGGGAGATTTCCTGGTGATGCAGGTTAGCATGCGGAATGGGGGAGATAAACCTGTCCGATTCCTCTATAGCTTTTTAAGTGTTACCGATGATAAGGGCCAGGAATTAAGTGCCAGTGCCGATAGCCTGCCTTCTGAATTGCCCTCTTCGAGTGAAACCTTCTCTGGCACAATTAGTGTACCTGTTAATCTTTTGGAAGGGGTTGAAACGCTGTCGCTGACTCTGACTGATTACCCAGACCAAAATCTGCAGCTATCTTTGAATAACATTCCAGTTCCCCGTTAGAGGGATAATATGCAGCACTTCTGCCAGCTTTGCCACGAATGATGCCGCAGATGATAATCTTCTCTTTGGGATTGCTGGTAGCGAGTATTGGATTGGAAGCATTTCCTTCGAATTTTACCTGGTCTGAGATTGCTTTGCGAATCTGGTCGGTGCTGCTGCTAATTGCGATTAATGCGTTTTTCGTGGCAGCGGAGTTTTCTATTGTTTCGGTACGGCGATCGCGCATCAATCAACTGGTAGATGCTGGCGATACCCAGGCCCGGACTGTTCAAGATTTACAGCAAAGCATTGATCGCCTGCTTTCGACCACCCAATTGGGGATTACCCTTTCCAGTCTGGCTCTGGGCTGGATTGGGGAAAGTGCGATGGCGGTCGTTATTGAGGATTGGATTAGCCAATTACCCTTGCCCGTGGGTTATCAGCCAGCGATCGCCCATTCCATTGCCATTTCCATTGCTTTCTTCCTGATCGCCTATCTCCAAATTGTTCTGGGTGAGCTATGTCCCAAGGCAGTGGCGTTAATTTATTCCGAACAACTGGCCCGTATACTGGCGGCTCCCAGTCTGGCGATCGCCCGCTTCTTTAACCCCTTCATCTGGATTCTGAATCAGTCAACTCGTTGGTTATTGCGACTGGTTGGGGTGCAGTATAGAAGTGAAGGCTGGTGGTACAACCAGGTGACCCCAGAGGAACTGCAGCGCATCATTACTACTACCACCGAGTCTACTGGCCTGGAGGCGGAAGAACGGGAACTGTTGCGAAACGTCTTTGAGTTTGGCGAAGTCACTGCCGCAGAAATCATGGTACCCCGCACCAGCATTGCAGCGATTAGCAGCGATGCCACGTTCAAAACCTTGTTGGAAGAGGTCGCGTCGTCGGGGCATTCTCGCTACCCGGTGATTGGGGAGTCGCTGGACGATGTCAGAGGCATCATTCAATTTCGGGAGTTGGCAGAACCTCTGGTCCGGAATGCCCTTTCCCTGGATGATCCCATTACCGCATGGATTCGTCCAGCCCGATTTGTGCCGGAACATATGCCTTTGAGTGAACTGTTGCCATTGATGCAGCGATCGCGCCAGCCGATGGTGATGGTGTTCGATGAATATGGGGGTACGGCTGGACTAATTACGATTCAAGATCTGGTCGCTGAAATTTTAGGGAATACCGCTGAACCTGCCAGCACTGAAGAATTAAGCATTCAGATCCTGGATGACCAGACCTTTTTGGTGCAGGCACAGATGGATCTGGAAGAAGTCAATGAGTTGCTAAATCTGAACTTGCCATTAACCGATGACTATCAGACTTTGGGAGGATTTATTCTGTTCCATCTGCAAAAGATCCCCCAACCTGGAGAAAGGATGCGCTTTCAAGACTATGAGTTTACGGTGGTTTCCGCTGAAGGACCTCGACTGGATCAAATTCAAATCCATCGGCAGGAAGTTTCCGAAACAATAGTTGATGAAGAAATATCCCCAATTGAAAATAGGGAAGCCAGTGATTATCCCTCCCTTCAGGAGGGCTCAGAGTAACAGGGGATGATGGAGTCAAGGTTTCTGACTCCCTTACTCCTCCACAACATCAGGCTACGAATGGTGACCTGTTTGTGGCAGGGCATACAAGTCCCGTCCTCGCCCTAGAGCAAATTTGATTGAGTGGGAAAAATCCTTGCTGCACTGGCTAACAAAGATCACCAGCGCTAGAAATGCCAGGATCCCAGCCTGTCTGAACAGCTCGCGGTAACCAATCTGATCAGCAAAGTAGCCCAGAATGGGACCCGCGATCGCCATCCCCAAGTCAAAACCTGCCATACATAACCCAAACACCCGTCCCCTTTCCTGCGGCACTGAACGATCAGCCACCAGCGCAATCATCATCGGAATCAGAATTCCGGCACCCGCTCCTTCAATTAACCCTGCCAGCAGGAAAACCGTGGCACTTTGGGCAATCGAGATCAGCAGCATTGCAGTGGTGTAGAAACCCAGACTGATAGTGATGAATAGTCCTCGTCCGTAGCGATCAGATGCCCTTCCTGTTGGTAACCGCACGGCAAAGCTCGAAATCGCAGCCGCAGTATAAAACAATCCGGCGTTAAAATTAACCCTGGTTTCCTGAATAAACAACGGCACAAAAGTGATCAGCGTCCCAAAAGCCAGCCCAATTAGCAGCATGACCAGGGTGGGAATCCGTAACCGGGGGCTTGTGACTAATTGCCAGAACCCTTTCTCCTTTGCCAGCCTTGAGGGCTTTCCCGCCGCTTCTACTTCCTTCAACTGAGAACTGACAGAAGGTGCAACAACCTGAAAGGCACACACCAGCCCTGCCCCACCCAATCCAGCCGCCAGCAGAAAAAGGGGAGTGTACCCCGCCCACTCCTGTAAAAACCCTCCCAAAGCAGGCCCAATCGCCACTCCGACCGGGTTCACCAGACTCATGTATCCAATTAACTCGCCCCGACTCTGCTCCGGTGACAGATCCACCACCAGCGCACTGTAAGCTGTTGTGAAAGCGGCGATACTGAGCCCATGAAAGGCACGAACCGCCATCAGTAAAGGAATCGATTGGGTTAACAGGTAGCCGATGGGTGCGATCGCCACTGCCACTAACCCAATCAGCAACACGATCTTGCGTCCCCGCTGGTCTGCTAATCGCCCAACCCACGGACGAAACAATACCAGTCCGACGGCAAACGAACCCATCACAATCCCAACCTGATGATTGGTGCCGCCAACGTGTTTGATGTAAAGCGAAAGGGTAGGCAGCAAAGCTGCCAGACTGGACCAAAACAGCAGACCTGACGCAAACAAGACCAACAGATTTCGGCGGCAGGCTGGCTCTAAATAGCTAAAAACGTTCAACGGCAGAGTCCCATATCCAAACGGCAAAGAAAGATCGGAGGACAACAAAACCATTGTCCTTCGTCTCTGGGTTGCTTTCTGGTTTCACCGAAAACGCCCCCCTTCTATGATGAAGATTTCTTCACAATCTGGCTATGGTTACAGCGTTTACACCGGGCAAGAAATTGAAGGAAAAGGGCGATCTCCAAAAGCACCTGTCGAAGAGCTAGGAAACACCAACCGACGTTTGGGAAAAACGCAGGGTTGCTATAGAGAGGGATTCTCTTGCTGAAGGGTGGAAGTTTGAGGAGACTAACTGATAACGTCCTCCCTCAGGCCAGGTCTGCTTTGTCAGGTGGGTAATACAGCATGAAAACCGCCAGACAATTGATAACCACACCCAACAATTACTTGAGTAACCATTAGGTACAGTTATGGGACAAGCAGATAATTTTGTAATTCAACCAGTAGAGTATCAATAATGCTTGAGGCTAGCTATCGGAATGGTCTTCTTCATCGGATGACTGCTCTTTCTGACGATCTTCTGCCCGAAGTTCACGCTCAAGATTTTGAAACGCCTTAGCCAACCAGAGTTTTGATAGTTCTAGAGTACTGATTTTATCGGGGACCTCAACGGGTGTATTTGACATAGCTAAGCATTCCTAACTACTCCTGACTTTAAGATAACGGGCATAGTTAAGCTATTCATGAAGAGATATGCCTATTGACAGAAGAAGTTGCGGCAACGGGAGGCGACGCAGTACCTCGATACATTCATTTCTAGGGGTTAACTTCCTGGACAGTCCAATTCTGCTGGTTCCGCTGATAGAGCCACCGATTCTGAGGATTACCTCGTAGCTCTAGATGGTCAACCTGCTCAGGCTCCAGAAGTAGAAGGCAAAAGTGGGGGAGAGGAGAAACAGGATCGGGAGGGAGAGCATGAAATGCGTCGTCGCAGACTCTGGCTTTCCCCGGATGAGCCCAGGCAAATTGTGTACGGGCGGTATCTGAGAGTTCCTGCCAGGCTATTTGCCGGGCTTTTTGCAGGGATAGATTTGTGTCAGTTTCGTTGACCAGAATCAGTTCTCCGGTAAAGCGAAACTGTTCTCGTGTTTTGGCAAAATACCAGCAGGCTTCTCCCCAGGAACAATGGAGAATTTGCCCCACTTTTTCACTGCGGGCGTCGGTAACAAATTTTAGTTGGTTAGTTCCATCCAGAAATCCCCGAAAGACAACAGTGCGGTTTGCGGGCCGCCCATCCTTCCTGACGGTCGCTAACTGTAAAAAGCGCACATCAGCAAGGGAGCGGTTCCGGTGGAGGGCATGGGCCAAGGGCGATCGCCAGGGTGCAAGCATCAGCAAAAGTATGACGATAATCCTATGCTTCCATCCAGAGCGGTACGTAGCAGCGAGCGTCCTTCAAGTTGGCATCAAGCTGTAAATAGTCGGGCTTATAACGACCCACCAGTGCCCAAAATTGAGGGGAATGGTTGAGATGGATGGTGTGGCACAACTCGTGGACGAGCACATACTGCACCAATGGCCGTGGAAGAAACAGGAGCTTACAGTTCAGGCTAATAGTTTTGGAAGAAGAGCAACTTCCCCAACGAGTTTTTTGCTTACGCACCAGAGAGCGCTCAAAGGGCAGCTCAACTTCCTGACTGACCACTTGCAACCAGGGAACTAGATGTATCCAGGCTTTACGGGCAACCCACCGTTGCAAAGCCGCTTTACACAAGTCCTGATTGGTGATGTTGCCAAACACAGTAAGACAGGAGTTTGCCTGCTCACTCACTCGAACACCAGGTAGTTGAGTGGGCTGGTAGTCAACCTGCCAGGCTTCGGCGATCGCCCGTAGGATAATTTTTTCAGGCAATGTATCACTTGTTGTTTCTCCAGCTAGCGCCTGCCGGTCCTCCATCCGTCGGGTCACCCGCTCAATCCATCGCTGCTTGCGCTGCACAATTGCGGGGATATGACCCTGATCAAAACCCTGGGGAACAATAACTTCCAGACTGCCTAAAATCGAAATCTTGAGGGAAACATGTTTTGCCTTGCGGCTTTCTCGAACTGTATAACTAGGTAACATTACCGGGAATATCAACTCGCTATCACATCCCCTATTAATGCACAGTCTTCTGGTATCGGGGCTCACTTTTTAGGTTGAATTTGACCAATTAGGGCTTACTAAAATGATTCTGCAAGAAGCCTTACCAGAACAGCAAGAATTCAGCAATACTCCTAAGGAGCATCTGAAAATGTCCGGTCTTATGGCTCTCCTGAGAGTTTGGTGATACGCGACGCTTATCACCAAAACAAAATCAATACTTCAGGGATTTTGTTTGAGATGGAAGAGTAACTTACGCTACTCTTTCACCGGCAAGCCGGGTGAACTGGTCTCCTTTACCCGTCTCGCAGTTTGAATGGTCTTTTAGACTGGTTAAAGAAATTACTGCAATTTCTGTCACCCTCCATGAGTTTTCCCTCAGCCACCCATTTACCCAGGATTCAGAACGTAACGCTGCGCCCAGCGATCGCGGCTGATGTCGATTGGGCAGTCCCCCTATTGTTTGCAACAGGTCCAGCACTATTTTGCTACGTGTTCGCCTCTCCCCCAGAGCAAGCAATAGATGTCCTGCAACGAGCCTTTATCCGCCCACAACATGCCTTCAGCTATGAACACACTCAGGTTGTGGAGGTGCAAAACCAACCAGTCGGCCTTATGCTGAGCTACTCCGGCTTCCTAAAGCGCCAGGCAGATGAAAAGGTACAACAGGTAATGGCGGGCATTCTACCCCTGCGAAAACTACCCAAAATTTTGGTCAACCTGGCAGACCTCACCCGCATTAAGCAGGACGTTGCCCCCCAAGAGTACTACATTTTGGGTATCAGCATTTTGCCAGAATTTCGCAACCAGGGGTTAGGCAGCTATTTCCTCACTCAAGCGGAAATTCAGGCCCGTCTGCATAACTGTTCTACCCTCTGTCTGGATGTTGCCTACACCAACACCAGAGCTAAAGCATTATTTGAACGAATTGGCTATCAGGTCACTTGCAGCAAAACAACCCCTCGGTTTGAACAGTTGACCCGGTCAGGTGGTATTCATCGAATGATCAAAAACTTAACTTAGAGGACGTTTTAAAAGTCCGTCGGGGGGTAAAAAAGCTCACTCAGTATAAGCTGCAAATAGAAACACACAGCACTGAGAGAGCCAACATGAGTAAAGCTT
>JAIMBL010000237.1 GCA_023511615.1 Leptolyngbyaceae cyanobacterium HOT.MB2.61 | reverse complement strand
CTAGTAGTCTGCCACGCAGATTTTGATGGGTTTGCAACTGATCAAAACTCTATGAATTGCTTTTTCCAGGTTTAGGACCTGTCGGAATCACCATGGTGAAGCACTAGACAGGGAGCAGGAGTAAGGGGGTAGGGGCTAACTCCATCTCCCTCCTCTCTCTTCCCCTCTTCTAACAACCAACCACTAACAATGAAAAAAAGGGCAAGCGCCAACTTGCCCCGGTCATTATCAACGTTTAACAGTATGAAACCTAATTGTTGTTTGTTCAACAGTGTTCTGTTGACTCTGGTGGCTACACCGATCGCGATTGCAAAGCCCGGTTTGCCAGACGCCTCTTCCCATCCTCCCGCCATTCCCTGCCTGCGAGATTTTTCCCGTCCCCACACCGATGCCACCTTGCTGACGCAGGAACCTCCCCCTACTGAACCTCCGCCAGCGGAGAACCAACTGGACGATTCCTTTGACGAGGTTGAGGAAGAAGAAATTACCATCACTGGAACCCGCACCCCTCGTCCCACCCGCCTCTCACCAGCTTCTATCACGGTCATTGACGATAAGGAAATTGACGAATTCCTGATCCGGGATCTGCGCGATCTGTTCCGCTATGAGCCAAATGTTTCCGTCGGAAACGATCGCCGCTATGGTTTGCAGGACATTAACATCCGGGGTCTGGGAGGCAACCGGGTGCTGATTCTCAACGATGGGATTCGCATCCCCACTCAGTTTCAGTTTGGGACGCCATCCCTCGGTCGGGACTATGTGGATATTGAAACGTTGCAACGGGTAGAAGTGATTCGGGGTCCGGCTTCTGCCCTTTACGGTAGCGATGCCCTGGGAGGGGTGGTCAGTTTCAAAACGGTTGATCCCTCCTATCTATTAGAGCGCTTCGACCGGCAAGACTCCATCACCAGCCTGTCCACCAATTTTGAAAGTAGCGATCGCAGTTGGGTCACAACGGGGATTACAGCCTTTCGAGTGGGCGCTTTTGAAGCTTTGCTGGGTTACACCCGGCGAGATGGCTACGAGGCCCGTGTTCCCAAAGATAACGAGTTTGTTGATTCCCGCTACAACGCCCGTAACAACTGGTTGGGCAAGCTGGTTTACCGCTTAAGTGAAACCAGTAGTGTGGCCTTTACCACTGAGGTTTTCAGGAACGAAGACGACTTTGCCGTCGCGGATATTATTGCCGGAAATCTGATTGGACCGGCTGGATTTCGGGGGCGGGGAGAAACTTTAGAAAACAAGACTAGGCGCGATCGCGTCAGTCTCTCCTACACCTTCGACGATCCCAAAAGCACTGGCTTTCTCAGCAGTGCCCGGATTCAGTTTTACTATCAAGATGCCAGAGTTGATGAATTTCGCACCCAGGACTTCGTTCGGACTGGAGCAGGGGCCGATCGCCGCCGCTTCCGCAATCTGGAAAATAACTTTCTGGATCGACTGATTGGGGGAGAAATTCAGTTACAAAGCAGGTTCAACATTGGGGCGATCGCAAACAAATTGACTTACGGCGTAGACATCTCCAATACCCGCAATGAGCGAGTACGCGACGGTATCGAAACCCGATTCAATGCGGCTGGTGTCCCATTTTTCAGAACCAATGTCGTTGGAGCTGACAATTTTCCAGTAAAGGATTTTCCCGACTCCGATACACTTCGCTTTGGAATCTATGTTCAGGATGAAATGTCCCTTGGGGAAACCTTTACCCTGATCCCTGGTTTGCGCTTTGACCTCTATAAACTAACGACCTATCCGGATGCCCTCTATTTCCGTAATCCAGGTGCAACCGCCGCGGACTTTAAAGACTCCGCCCTATCTCCCAACATTGGTTTCGTCTGGCAAATGATCCCGGAACTGGCACTGACGGGTCGTTATGCCCGCGGCTTTCGCGCCCCCCTCTACAGCGAAATCAACGCCGGATTCACCAACCTCACCAGCCCATTCTTCCGTTACAAAACCCTTTCCAACCCCGACTTAAAACCCGAAACCAGCGACACCTTTGAGTTAGGCTTGAGAGGACGATTCCGCCAGTTCAGCTTCAATCTCACCGGCTTCTACAACAACTACGACAACTTTATTGAAACCTTTGCTCCAGCCGGGATCGACTTTACCATTGTGCCTGGATTTCCCGTCAACCTGTTTCAATCTCAAAACGTGGCGCGAGCACGCACCTACGGGTTTGAACTTAGCGGGGAATATCGGTTCAGTCCAGAACCTCACGGGTTCAGCTTTATTGCCGCATTGGGTTTGACCCGAGGCGACGACCTGACCGCGAACCAGCCCTTAGAAAGTGTTGATCCGTTCAAAGCCGTGCTGGGACTCCGCTACCGTGCGCCAGAAAACCGCTGGGGAACTGATCTGATCGCAACTTTTGCCAGCAAACCCCGTTTGCGGGATGACCGTCCTGCGGGCTCCTACACCCCGGAAGGCTACACTGTCGTTGACCTGATTGGTTATTACAACATCACCCCATTGCTGACCTTTAACATTGGTCTCTTTAACCTGTTCAACAACCAATACTTCCTCTACTCCGATGTGCGTCCCCTGATTGAATCTCCCACCCCTGCTGATATTGGTCGCTTTGCCCAACCCGGTCTCAGCCTGCGAGCTGGACTAACGTGGCGGTTTTGAGGAGGTAAATGAGCTTTGAGTTTTGAGTTCGGAGTTCCAGGTTACACCAATCCTCCATGCTGAAGTTTCAGCATCCCAAACAATAAAAATCCTGCTCCCTTCTCTTGCAGAAGAAGGGTTGGGGATAAGGGCATTTGAAGCAATGGGATTCCGTTGGGATGGCACTTCTAAACAAGAAAAGCGCGGAGACACCGTGCTTTCTGAATTGAGATATCATTCGCCCCCCTTCTAACCACTAACAACCAACAACCAACAACGGATGTGTCCTATGATGCGATCGCTCAAACTCAGCCTTACCACCCTGACCATTGCAGCCCTGCTGGCAGCCTGCAATCCTGCGACGACTTTCCAATCTTCCCCATCCCCAACGACGCCAACTACTCAAGCCACACCAACCGCTGTTTCCAGAGTGGTTGCCCTGACATCGCTCTCTGCCGACATTGTTCATAACCTGAATCCAGATAAATTAGTAGGTGTTCCTGGTAGTCGGTTACTGCGCCAGAATCCTGATCTGGCAAAACTCCCCCAGGTGAGCGAAGGGCAAACGCCCCCCAATCTGGAGAAAATTGTGGCATTGAAACCCGATCTGGTGATTGGAGCCGCTGGATTCCATGATCAGGTGCTGGGAAGGTTGAAATCGATGGGAATTGCAACATTGATGACTCAAGTAAATACCTGGCGATCGCTGGAAGACCTGACCAAAACCCTTGCTGCCAAACTGCAAGCTGATCCCACCCCGCTGCTTCAGACCTATCAATCCTTTCTGACTCCTAAACCCGATCAAACGGCTTCCACCCTCGTTCTGGTCAGCCATCAACCCATCCTTGCCCCTAATAAAACCAGTTGGGCGGGTGACTTGCTGACTCAATTTCAAGTCAATAATGTGATTGCCAATTTGCAAGGTCAAAGCCCGATACAGGGATACGTCACCCTTTCTCCCGAAAAGGTGCTGGAAACCAACCCCGATATTCTGATTCTGGTTGACCCTGGTGATGGAACGGTTGAAAAGCTCAAGTCTGCTCCGTTCTGGAACAAGTTGAAGGCTGTCTCCAGCGATCGCGTCTATGTCTTTGATTACTATGGCTTAGTCAACCCTGGCAGTATTGATGCGATTGAGAAAGCCTGCCAGCAGCTCAAACAGGTCTTTGCAACCCAGTCACGTTCCAGTGCCAGCCCCCGATAGCCGCGATACGATCGACTGAATAGCAGGTGCAAATGCCTGAAGCACAGGAGAAAGAATGACTGCTGCTCCGGCGGTAATAATAATTGTTCGAGCAGTGTTGAGGTTGTCACGAGTTAGCTGAAAGAAGCGCTCATCCCAGCGTTTCACTTCCTCTTCCAGACCATCAAAACGCTTTTCTAAACTCTGAATATCATGTTTAATTTCGCTCAGTTGTTGAGCGATATCGCCCAGAGTCGGTTCCTGCATGGCGTTTTCCTCCTACCCAAATTATAGCGGTAGTCATTGTGGTTAAGACGGGGTGCAGGGGTGAAGCCCCCCTACCTCTCCAATTCCAATGTCCTAACACACCTGCGTAGAGCTATATAGAACGCTCCCAACCTGTCAGTAGAAGAATTCTGTGAGATGCTTTTTCGTCCTCTGCCCATTGATCTGGTTTATACCAATTCTTGATTTTGGATTTGCGATTTTGGATGGACAAACACTAAACCCTGAGGGGTTTTAGCCTCTTCATCTGTAGCCTTATTTCGAAGAATTGATATTAGTGATCAGCCTTGCCTGTGCCACGTTTTGGGATAGCTACGTTTTGAAATAGCCAATGATCAGGGTGAGATGATCAACCGGATATAAAAGGATGCGATCGCCCCCTGCATTCTTGAAATGATTTAGGATCGCTATAGATGGATATAGATGGCTGAAGAGACATAGGCTCTCCTGAGAGTTTGGTGATAAGCGACGCTTATCACCAGAGCAAAATCAATACTCCAGGGATTTTGTTTTAGATGAAAAAGTAGCTTAGGCTACTCTTTCACCAGCAAGCCAGGAGAACCGAGACATAGAGTTCGGTAAAACGCAGTATCGATAAAAAACTATAGAAAAACTGGTAAACTTACAGTCTTCAGGATAGATAATTTTCTATATCTGTTCACAAGGAGAAAGGCTTGAAAAACGCAACACTCCACCAGCTAAAAGTATTCGAAGCTGTTGCCCGCCACAATAGCTTTACCCGTGCTGCGGAAGAATTGTTTTTGACCCAGCCTACAGTTTCGATGCAGGTCAAACAGTTGTCAAAAGCAGTAGGGTTACCCCTGTTTGAGCAGGTTGGCAAGCGGCTTTACTTGACAGAAGCGGGAAAAGAACTCTACACAACCTGCCGCGAACTTTTCGATCGGCTGGCCCAATTTGAAACTTCAATTGCCAATCTCAAGGGGCTAAAACAGGGAACACTGCGGCTGGCAGTCGTGACCACTGCCAAGTATGTCATTCCTCGCCTTCTGGGGCCTTTCTGCCAGCGCTACCCCGGAATCGATGTTTCTCTGACGGTGGACAATCACGAGCGCATCATTGATGGTCTCATTGACAATCGGGATGACCTTTACATCATGAGCCAACCCCCCGATGACCTCGATGTTACGGTTCATCCATTTCTGGAAAATCCTCTGGTAGTTCTGGCCTGGCATAACCATCCCCTGGCTAAAGAAAAGGATATTCCGCTGAAACGGCTATCGGAAGAACCCTTTATTATGCGGGAGCCGGGATCGGGAACGCGCCAGGCTGTGCAAAAACTATTCGATGACCAGGGATTGGAACTGAAGGTGAAGCTGGACCTGGGAAGTAACGAGACCATTAAACAGGCGATCGCCGGCGGATTGGGAATCTCAATTCTTTCTATCCATACCCTGGCCCTGGAAGGCCCCAACAGTCCACTGACCATCCTGGACGTGGAAGGATTTCCCATCCAACGTTACTGGTACGTCGTTTATCCCGCCGGAAAGCAACTTTCCATCATTGCCCAGACCTTCTTTGAATACTTACTGAACGAGGGGAAAACTGTTGCAGAACAAACCTCATTTCAGGGCATCCTTAATCAAGGAAGGTTCTAAGTCCCCCGTTAGGAAGGTTCTAAATGGCGATGCCTCCGGTAAGTGATCTCCAGCAACAGGCTGCGGAATGCCTGCAACAGCAGAAGTACAGCGAAGCCGCCCGGCTCTATGAGCAACTGATTCAGGCAGATCCGGCTGTTATGTCCAGTTACTGGTATGCTGGGTTAGCTCTGTTATTACAGGGTCAAGAAACAGAAGCTCAAATGACCTGGTTATCAGCCCTTTCCCAGGGTGAGCCGGAGCAGGTTGAGGCATGGACCGCAGAACTGGTCGAAATTCTGCTAAAAATGGCAGAGCAGCAGGAAGCCCAGGGAGAGTTGCAAACCGCCTGGCTCATCCGTCAGTATGGGCGAGAATTTGCACCAACTCATTTCAACAATTTGTTAGCGATTGTTCTACTGGCTGCCCAACTGAATGACCTGGCAACCTATGCTGAACCAGCCCTTACCGAAGCAACCCAACTCCTTGCGACTCAGCAATTGTTAGAAGTAGAGCCTGAGCGATTACTGAGAGTGATGAATGTGGTAGCGGAGATCAATCCTGACCACCCCTTCTTCCCGGCTTTATATGAAGCGGGCGATCGCATCAGTGACCCAGAGTGGCAGATTTGTAATCGTTTGTCTCAGATCTATGCCCAGGCAGGGGCCCATTTGCTTCAACAGGGGAGAGACAATGAAGCCTGCCATAAATTTCGAGACGCACTATCTCTAGGAGAAAAACTCACAGAAGATAATTTTGCGGTTGCCCACTTCAACCTGGGGATTTGCTTATTTAAGCAAGGAGAATTTACCGAAGCTAGGGAGCATTTTCAGGTGGTCAAGGAGATGGACTCCAACTTTCCAAACATTCAGTTGCAACTCTCCAGGGTGAACTACCACTTGCAGAATATCCCCAAAGGGTATCAATTTTCAGGGGACTGGTTTGGCCGCAATGTGTTTCTTTGGGAAGAACATTTGATGCATCTGGCGCACCGCCCTGACCTCAATATTCTGGAAATTGGCAGTTGGGAAGGTCGCTCCGCCTGCTGGTTCCTGGAAAATTTGCTGACTCAGCCATCTTCTAGCATCACCTGTGTCGATACGTTTGCCGGGGGGGGCGGTGCCGATTTTAGTGGGTCAGACAATCGGGACGTCATCGAAGCTCGATTTGATCACAATGTCTCCCGCACAGGTAGCCCGGCAACGGTGATTAAGAAGGTGGGAACTTCACGGGAGGTGCTGCGATCGCTCCCGCTCAACTTCTACGACCTGATTTACATTGATGGTTCTCACTTTGCCGCGGATGCCTTAGAAGATGCCGCATTGAGCTGGGGACTCGCCAAAGTCGGAGCCATTATTATCTTTGATGACTATGACTTTCACTTTGAAAACTCCCCTGAAGAGGACACTTACATTGGCATTGATGCCTTTTTAAATGCGTTCAGCAGCAAATTACGCCTGATTCACCAGTCCCACCAAGTGATTGTAGAGAAAATAGCAGATTGAGCTGATGTTCCGTCCTGGTAGAGAAGATTTCATCGGGATGTTTCATATAGCGGCAGTCATTGTGGTTAGGACGGGGTGCAGGGGTGG
>JAIMBL010000236.1 GCA_023511615.1 Leptolyngbyaceae cyanobacterium HOT.MB2.61 | reverse complement strand
CTAGTGTTCCGCCAGGAAAATTTTGACGGGTCGCAGCCCCTCAAAATTTAACCCCCATCAACTTCCCAGGTATTCGCTAACCGTCAAATTCAATTTGACAGAGTACTAGAAGTTAAACGGTAAGAGGTTACGTTCCTCCTGCGGGTGATTGCCTGACTTACCAAACACCATCACGTGCTGTTGTGGTAGGTAGCCCTTTGTCTCTACCCAACTTAACCCCACATGGGCCATCTCCTTCTTGATCTGCTTTTGGGTCATCTTATGTAGTCCTTTAATAGGGATAAATGGATTTTCACCCCGGTACTCCACCAGAATGACACGACCGTTGGGTTTGAGGGCCTGCACAACCTTCTGCATAACCTCGTAGGGATACTCAAATTCATGGTAAGCATCCACCATAATTGCCAGGTCAATGCTAGATGGTTCTAACCTGGGGTCTGTCTCGCTAGCCAATACAGGCTCTACGTTGCTAACATGCTTCTCTTTTTTGATTTCGTTCAAAATTTCAATCATCTCCGGTTGGATGTCGATCGCCAGCACCTTTCCCTGAGGTACTAGTGGCGCAATGCGGAAGCTGAAGTATCCAGTGCCTGCACCAATATCTGCAACGACATCCGCTGGCTTCAGGTGAAGATCCTCAATCAGTAACTGAGGTTGCTCCTCAAACTCGCGAGTAGGACGTTCCAGCCAGCCTGCGCCCATATGTCCCATCACTTGAGAAATCTCTCGCCCCAGGTAGAACTTGCCAATTCCGTCAGGGTGGTGGATTGCCCGTTCCTGATAAACAGAGCCTTCCTCTACCAGAGCAAGCGCTGGCAGAGTTCCGCCGATACTGAGTAGAAAGGCTAAGCAAACTGCCCCTATCAGAATGATTCGTCTCAGCCAGCGTGTTTGCATATTGCCTTTCATTTCCTCGCCTGCATTGGATAAAGGCAAACTCTACATGAACCTACCTGCTCACCATCCTATCGCTGACTGACTCAGGAATGAGTAGGGAGGAGGTGAAGTGATGGGGCGATGGGAAGCAGGAAGTGGAGGCGAGATGGGGCGATGAGTTCTGATCAGGCTACAGGCTAGAGGCTTACCAGCACTACATCAGAGTCTGAATAGTTTCCCGGTACTGGCTCTTGGGCTTCACCCCTTTCAGTTCGCCTACTTTGTCTTTGTTTTTGAAGAACTGAACGGTAGGAGTGCCTATCACGCCTGCGGCTTCGGCAATTTCAGGATCTTGTTCGATGTCGATCTCAACGTAGTGGATCTTGCCATCAAATTCATCTACCACCTTATTCAGAATTGGTTTTAGGGTGTGGCAGGGGCCGCATTGGGGCGAGGCGTATTTCACCATAATCAGGCGATCGCTCTCGTGGTAGAGCTTACGCAACGCATAACTGCCTTCATGGCGAGTTTTCGCCAAATCGAACCCCGCGGCCTGCTCCTCTTCGCTCTTTCTCGGCAAGGCAGCTTCCGGCGGTTTCTCGGAGGCTGCCGTCTGGTGAAACTCCTGGGCTAATCCATTAGCAGATAACCACCGTTCTGCCAGCATCGCAGCCATACAGCCCGTCCCCGCTGCTGTAATCGCCTGACGGAATTCGTGATCCTGCACATCACCGGCAGCAAAAACACCCTCAACACTGGTTTCTACGGAGCCAGGCCTGGTAACGACATATCCTACATCATCTAACTCAATCTGTCCCTTAAACAGCGAAGTATTAGGAGTATGACCAATGGCATAAAACAGCCCCTTGACTGCCAGGTCACTCTCCTCACCAGTTTTGGTATTACGAATGCGAACCCCAGTCATGACTCCCTTTTCACCCAACACGTCTACAGCTTCAGTGTTCCAGTGCAATGTAATCCGGGGATTTTTGAATACCCGGTCTTGCATAGCTTTGCTGGCACGCATTTTGTCTGATCGCACTAGCATATGTACGTGATCACCGTATTTGGTCAGATACAGGGCTTCTTCTGCGGCAGTGTCGCCCCCCCCCACGATCGCCAGTTCTGCTCCCCGGAAAATCGGTGTCGCTCCATCACAAATGGCACAGGCAGAAATTCCTCGACTCCAGAATTCTCCCTCGCAAGGCAGTCCCAGACGCTTAGCAGTCGCTCCTGTTGCGATAATGACGCTATGAGCGCGAACCTCCCGTTCCTCAGAACGGATGATGAACGGACGCTGACTGAAGTCAACTGAAGTAACGTCTTCTGTTACCAGCTCTGCTCCCCAACGAACGGCCTGGGCTTTCATCCGGTCCATCAATTGCGGACCGGTGATTCCCTCAGGAAAGCCAGGAAAGTTTTCCACCTCAGTTGTTGTCATAAGCTGTCCACCGGGTAACCCCCCAGCTTGAAAACCTTCAAATACAAATGGCTTGAGATTAGCACGAGCAGCATAGATTGCAGCCGTATAGCCAGCTGGACCAGAACCGATAATCACCACGTTTTCAACAGTAGGGCTTGTCATAGGCTTTGAGCGAACTCATAACGACTACGCCTAGACTAGCATAGATTTAAGTTTTGCTGAAAACCATCCGCAGAAAGTATCAGAAATATAGCGGTAGTATTGGGGTTAGGATGGGTTGTAGGGGTGGAAACTCTGGCTGGGGGCGAAGTGCCCACTCCCGCTCTCATTCCAATGTCCTGACGCACCTGCATAAAGCTATAGAGCGGGTAAAGGGTTAGATGAGTCTGGTACAGGCAACTGGCGGGTGAAGGGGCGATGGAGTAGAGGAGTGGATGGATAGACGGACTACTCATTCACTTAATTCACCCTCCCTCACATCAATCATTCACTTATTCACTCCTGTCGCCCTTCGCCTGTCGCGTCTTACAACCCGCAACTCCGCCAGCCCTTCACAAACGATTCATTTACGGGCAGTAGCCCAGATTGCTATCACCGCTTCCAATTCGGCTATTGACCATCCAGCCCAGTCCCGAAGGTCGGAAGAAAGGAGTCCGAGTCATATCAACCTGAACCCAGTTGAAACCATCTGCCTGGGTACTAACGGCAGTACCATTTGGATTGAGCGTGACAAATACCCGTTGACCGGGGTTGAGAACTCCAATGATGTTGTTGGCATCTACATCGGGTTCACGACGGACATTAATTGGTACGGGGGCTCTTGAGAAACGGCAGGAAACCCGTGGGGGTGGGGTGGGGGGGGCATGCCTTTAACACTGCTGTTTGAATGAAGCCAGAGACTGGCAGGTTAATTTGGGCAAACTGGCTACCGGGAGGAGGGACGGCGACCAGGCGTACAAACCCGTCAGGGGGAACCAGTTGCAAAGCAGAACTGATAGTTGAAGCGGATTCAAAAATTGGAGTGGAACGGTTGGCTGCCCGACAGAGAGGATCCTGGGGAGAAATTCCTGATCGGGTTTCCTCAGCGGGAGCGGCTGGCTCGGCTTCTATGGGGGGTGTGGCTGGGGTGGCGGGCTGTTCTGTTTGGGCAAAAGCAGGGGAGACGGTTCCGGTGAATGCGATCGCCGCTGCAACCAATGCATTTGTAGACGCTTTCAAACCTGTTTTCTTCATAAAGAGCACTCCTCAAAAAAACAAAAACGAATTGATGAATGGCTGTTGAAATTGTGCATGAAAATCCTACAAAGACACTCAAATAAAGAAGATTTTTAGGAATTGGAAATGCTGGCAGCCTCTTTCGCCCATTATCCACTCGTTGCTCTGCTCTTTTGTCTTTGTTGCTTCTGTTTACAAAAACAGTATTTCATTCGGTCGGAACCGCTATATGGCTGTTCTAAATTGTTGGTGAACAATGGGATTGTGAAAGTCTTTCCCTGACGGGAAGCCCTTTCACAATTCAAATAGGAGCGCTATAGGTATCCTGTTATAGCTTTCGCAGGTGCGTCAGGACATTGGAATGAGAGCGGGAGTGGGGGCGAAGCCCCCAGCCAGGGGTTCCACCCCTGCACCCCGTCCTAATCGCAATGACTACCGCCATAACAGATAAGCTGATAAACTTCTGCCTCGTTTTGACCTGTATTGAGTTTGTCCGATGCTGCAATCGTTTTCCTGGATTGCCCTCAACTGTTTGAGATCAGTAATGGCCGGGGGGGGGATATTAGTTTCTGCTGCGATCGCCCAGGCCCAACCTGCTTCCCCCCCGCTTCAACGGGTACCTGACCAGACAGTGGAATGTGAAATCCTGATTGTGGGAGGCGGACTGGCAGGTACGGCTACTGCCTATGAGGCATTACGAGCGGGACGCACCGTTTGCATAACTGAAATTACGGACTGGATTGGAGGTCAACTCACTGCCCAGGGAACGTCTGCTCTGGATGAAGCAAAACGGCAGCGAGAGCTTCTCTTTTTTCCCCGTGGGTATAACGAGTTTCGCCAGCGGATTAAGGCCAGGTATGGAAAACTTAACCCTGGCGAATGTTGGGTCAGTGCTTCCTGCTTTCTTCCCAAAGATGCAAACACCATCTTGATTGAAATGTTGGAAGAAGCAGCCAAACAAGGGAAAGGGACCTTAAAGTGGTTTCCTTTCACCGTGGTTAAGGATCTGGAGTTGAGCGCCGATGGGCGGTTAATTGAGGGAGCGATCGCCATTCAACACCACCCGGCTTCCGGCACTCCCCCACTCAACAGCGAACCCCTTTCTCAGATTTTTGCAGACATCTACCGCTACGAAGACTCAGCCCGGCTCTCAAAGAAAGTGATTCAGTTGGTGCCCTTTGGTAACGCCCGCCCCTCCTGGATCGTTATTGACGCCACGGAAATGGGTGATCTGCTGGCCCTGGCGGATGTGCCTTACCGGGTTGGACTTGATCCGCGCACCTATCGCAATCCTTCTTCTCCTACAGAGAGTGGCGATCCTTACTGTCTACAGGGATTCACCTACACTTTTGCAATGGAGCGAACAAAGGACCCCCAGCCTCAGCAAATGCCAGCCTTCTATCTCAACTACGAACCCTACTACGGTTACGATGTGGATCCGCAAAGGGCGAAATTTGAGTACGTATTCACCTATCGCCGCATTTGGAACCCACCCACGGATGTGCAGGAAAGAGTGGGCCCGTTTACCCTACCAGCATCTTCACCAGGTTCCATTTCCATGCAGAACTGGACCTGGGGGAACGATTACCGTCCTGGCACTGTGCAGGATAATCTGGTTTACTCGCGGGAACAGCTTCAGCAGGCGGGGCAACTTTCTCTTGGCGGTTGGAGGGGAGGTGTGCGCATCGATGCCCTGCGCAGTGCCGAGGAAATTGCCCTGGGCTACTATTACTGGCTGGTTGCAGGTACGACGGATTCCCAATTACAACCCAGCCAGAAGAAGCCTGAACCGAACCATCGTCTGCTAACCGGGTTGGATTCGCCCATGGGCACCATGCATGGTTTATCTAAGTTTCCCTATATTCGTGAGGGTCGACGCCTGATCGGTCGTCCAGCATTTGGCTATCCCAATGGTTTCACCATTTCTGAAACCGATTTTTCCATGGTTGATTTTCGTTCTGAGTACTACCGCAAGCTACCTGAAAGGACTTATCGCAATCTGTGGACGGATATTGCCGGGTTGGAAACCTACAAGGTGATTATTGAGGGTACTCCCCCGGCAGAGATCCAGCGGCGGACGCGATCGCGCATTTACATAGACTCCGTTGGAATTTCCCAGTACGCGATCGACTTCCACCCCTGCATGCTGGAATCTCCTCCCCAAAAGCCGGGCAACATCGAGCGACCAGGTGTTCGTCAGGCTCACGGTCCGGCCTACCCCGCGCAAATTCCCCTGCGGGCCATGATTCCCCAACGAATTGACAACCTTCTGGTTGCTGGTAAAAGCATTGCCACTAGCTTTATCGCCGCTGCAGCCTATCGGGTTCACTCCTTTGAATGGTCAGTTGGGGCGGCGGCTGGAACCACCGCATCCTTTGCTTTAGAAAAGGAACTGCTGCCTTATCAACTGGTTGATGAATTACCCAGCATTGAGCCCAAACTAATTCAACTTCAGCAGCGTTTGGAAGCCAATGGTAATCCAACTGCCTTCCCAAAAACTTCCATATTTAATCTGAATTGGGAACAGTGGAAGCCATGGTGAGGGCTCTTCTGAGAGTTTGGTGATAAGCTACTCTTTCGCCAGCAAGCTGGCAGAACCATGGTGAGAAAGAGGAGTAAATGGGTGAGGGGGAAAAATGAAAGGGGTTAGGGACTGGGGGTTAGGGTTGAGGAGCTAATAGCGAATGGTCAAAGCTAACGCAAATCTCACTTCACTTCTCACTTAGGAAAACTAAACTTCAACATCCTTACCCATGCGGGCATAGCGAATGCGGAGAATCAGCCCAAGGGTAATTTGTTTCATGATCCAGTACAAGATTGCCAGGATGATGAAGGTGACTATGATGACTAGTAAGGGTAGTCTAGACGTTAAATCGTCAAAGGTTTGAAAAAAAACATCTTTAGGGTCAGCCACCAGATCCCAACTGTTAAAACGCCGGAATCTGCCAATAAAAATTCCGATCGCACAAAGAAAATGCACGACTATCTCGCTTCCCAGGACGTACTGGCGAAGCCCAATTCGTTTCAAATAATGGCCCTGGTTGAGTAGCGAAATTACATAGGCTTCAAAGCCACTTATAATTGCAAGCATGTGCAGGGGGACAAACACCAATGCAATAATGGTCGCCGAATAGCCTAGGCGAATGCCCCGAATCAGGTGAATGATGTCGGTTAGCAGATAGGGGGCATTGGGTAGAAAAGCCAGGTAGACGATGAAGCCAATCCACCAGATGGGCGATCGCACCGCCGTCTTGCGGCGAAATAGCCAGAAGCTAATCACCAGAGGAATAAATGCCAGAAACAGGTTCCAGAGAATCCAACCGCTATAAATGTTGTTGAGCGCACTGGCTAGTTCAAATAACTTCTCTCGCATAGTGTTCTTTAACTTAAGACAGAGTCTGCCATTTCCCAGGTTAACTCCAAATTAAGGAGAAAAAAGTCGGGAGCGATCGCCAAAATCCTTCCATTTCAACGGATACAAGCTTATTCATTGATGATTTCCAATGCTCCACTGCTTCACCCCTTGCACCTTACATAGCAGTCTTATAGCTGTCGCCAGGTTGCTTAGGACACCGGGTTGAAGGGGAGGGTGTGGGGGCTTCGCCCCCAGCCAGGGGTTCCACCCCTGCACCCCGTCTTAAGCCTGGTACTCTGTCAAATTGAATTTGACGGTTAGCGAATACCCAGGAAGTTGATGGGGGTTAAATTTTGAGGGGCTGCGACCCGTCAAAATTTTCCTGGCGGAACACTAGTACTC
>JAIMBL010000235.1 GCA_023511615.1 Leptolyngbyaceae cyanobacterium HOT.MB2.61 | reverse complement strand
CTCTGGCTGGTGAATGACGCCAGCACCAGTCTGCTGATGCAGCAGTTTTACAAACACCTGGCCACAGGCAAAATGACCAAGGCGGAAGCCCTGCGTCAGGCCCAACTCAGCCTGTTAACCAAGCAACTCACCGCCAAGGATGCCCTCCGTGGAGGCGGTGTGGGAGTCACTGGTCCAGCCGCCCGGGCGACCGGCAATGCCGACTTTGCCCATCCCTATTACTGGCCCCCTTTATTTTGATTGGGAATAGTTTGTAGCTGGATGGCACTGAAATCAGCTCAGAACTATAAAGTTCTGGCTCAAAGCTAAAGTCAATTGAAACTGACTGAAACCTGGGTCTGTTAGAGCATACTTTAAAGGCCCGACTTTTGGTAATTTGGACGACTAAAGTCGTTATAGCTATAGCCACCAGGCTTAGGACAGAGTGCAGGGGTGGAACCCCTGGCTGGGGGCTTCGCCCCCACACCCCCCTTAAACCCAGTGTCCTAAGCAACCTAGCGACAGCTATACTACAAACATAAGAACACGGATAAATGCAGCTTTTTTTGGAGTTTCACCTCTTTTGGCTCCTGACCCGGCTTCTCTCAATCAAGAGAGAGGAAGCAATCGCTCAATTTCTAAATTGGCGGCAACCTGGACCAACTTATCCAGTTCGTTGGGGTTGGTCAGGTGAGGAATCAGTCCTAGAACTGGGATGCTGGTAAGGTTCTGAATCAGGTCTATGGGTGCCCAGTTTGCAACCTCTTCTTCAGTACAGGGTTGGACGCAGTTCAAGATAATTCCCTTCAGGTGAACGCGGGACATGCGGGCAAGAGCAACGTTAGCAACGATTTGGCCGATCGCCCCCAATCGGATGGGCACCACTAGCACCGCTGGCAATCGCCAGTCCCACGCCAAATCGGCCACAGTGGTTTCGTGGGTGACTGGGGAACCCAACCCTCCCAAAGCTTCAACCAGTACCCAGTCGTACTGCTGACGCATGGCCTTAAATCCCTGCCAGGCTTTCTCTAGCTCCACTCGCTGTCCTTCCTTTGCGGCGGCAATGGGGGGAGCCAGGGGAGCCGCAAATCGCAGGGGAGTCAATTCATCTGGAGCGAACCCAAAAAGACGGCTGTAGAGTTCACAGTCACCATAGCCAGATTGCACAGGTTTCATCACTCCCAGCGATCGCTCGTGGCAATACCGCCGCCAATAAGCAACTAGAGCGGTTGTTAAAACAGTTTTTCCGGCATTGGTATCGGTTCCAGTAATCAGTAGGGCGTTCATCAGGTTCAATTTTTCTCAAACCTCTCCTTGTTGGCTAGAAGTTGGCAAGCGCTCTGGAGACTCACCCTGGGGTTGGGGCGATTTCTGCTCCAGGTTCTGCCATTGGCGATAGCGAGGACGATCGGAAACCTCTTTCTCTGGGGAACGTTGTGGCAAATCCTGTTCTAAATTCTGGCGGGAGGGATAACGGGGGCGATCGGAACTATCTCTTTCTCGCTCTGATTGCTGGATTTCCTGGTCTGAATTATGTCGATGGCGATAGCGGGGGCGCTCAGAAACCTGGCGCTCATCTTTGAAGGAAGACGGGTCCTGTTCCAAATTCTGCCGATGGCGATAGCGGGAGCGCGCAAAAACCCCTCTTTCGCCTTCTGGCTGCCAATTTTGCCGCTGGCGGTAGCGAGAACGGTAGGAGACATCCCGCTCACCTTCGGGTTGATAGATCAACCGGGGGCGGTTCAGGCGAGTACGGGATAATCTAGGTTCGCCATTACTTCTCACCAAATCTCTGACAGAGACTTCCATTTCAAAGCGGGTCTTTTGGAAGGCGATGACATCAATCATGTAATCCCCACCACGGGGCAACTCCGACTCCCAGGACAAAACGTTGGAAGCATCATCCACAATTCGTCCGTCTGGATAGCGAATATTCAATGTAACCGCTCCACTATTAACCTGCACCTTCAAAATCTGTCCTCGTCGGACATTGAGCAGGTAACGTCGGATGACATTAGGATTGGCACGTTCTGTAATGGTAATTCCCGTATCTCCAGGAGCAAAACTAATTCGCTCAGTATCAATTCGGGGACCGGGATCGGGAAGAGGGGGTGGATTGGGATCCGGGGGAAAAGGGGGGCGAGGGTCGGGACTGGGAGGGGCAGGCGAACGTTGCAGATTGACTTCCAATCGATAGTTACTCCTATTCGAGCCACTGACTGGGCGAATTTGAATAAAGTAGTCGCTAGAAAAAGGCAAGCTTCCCTGCCAGTAAGAAACCCGTTGCGCTTCCCTACCCAGTGGTTGACGGTCTGGACCCAGGATACTCATCAGCACTTGATCCCCGCTTAACATGGCGCTCAACTGGTCTCCCTGCTGCGCTCGGATGACATAGTTAATAGTCTCGTTTGCCCTTAAAGTCCCGTTCTGAATCACCCGGGTATCGGGAGCAATATCAAGCCGCTGGGTAAAGGTAACAGGCTCAGATGGTGGCCTTGGCTGAGGTGATTGAGTTGGGCTAGGGGAAGGACTGGGAGCAGGAGTGGCAGTCTGGGTCGGTGTTACAGTGGTAATAGGGGCAGGTTGTTCCGGCATGAGCACAGAGCGAACGATCGCCCAGGACGCAATTCCCGTTAACACTACCAACCCTAGCCCAATCGCTACCACCGCCAGCGGGTCATCCCAGATAGAACTACGAGATTCCTCAATGACTGAGGCTGGGCGTTTGGAGTCTGTAGGTGGTTCGGAGTCAACCCTCCTTCCCACAGCCATTGTGGCTGAGCGGGAGACATCCGCCGATTGGGCAGGTGGTGAATAGACTGGCGATGGATAGGTCTGAGCAGGTACCTGGGAGGGAACTGGAACAGCAGCCTGTAAAGCCTGGATGACTTCATTGGCGCTCTGGTAGCGATCGCCTGGACGATAGCTCAACATCCGGTTAATCACCTGAGCAAAGCCCGGACTGACCGATACCCACCGCTGCCAGTACCAGGTCAGGGTTGAATCATCAAATAATTCTGGAGGCTCCCTGCCAGTCAACAGAACAACCGCTGTGACAGCCAGCGAATACAGATCACTACTGGCATAAGCCCGACCTGTTTGCATTTGCTCTGGTGGCGCATAGCCGACCTTGCCCACAGTAGTGCTGGGGTCAAGGGCACCAGGAAACACCGTACCGGGTGCCTGAAATCGCGTTGCCAGCTCCTTCACAACGCCAAAGTCAATCAAGACAGGCAGATGATCCCGGTCCCGTAGAATGATGTTGTCCGGTGTAATGTCTCGGTGGATAATGCCTTTACTGTGAATGTAGGCCAGGACGGGCAGCAACTGCATCATCAGCGTTTTCACCTCTGCTTCGGAAAAGGTGTAACCCTGCGATCGCCGCTGATCAAGCAAATAGCGGTAGGTGGGGCCTTCCACGTAGTCCTGCACCATGAACAACCGCTGCTCAAACTCAAATGTCGCCCGAAACTGAGGAATCTGAGGGTGCTGAATCTGGTAGAGCGTCTGCCCCTCGCGCAAAAACAGTTCCTTTGATTTTTCCAGCGCGTATCCCCCACCATCGGTCGGGGTTAACTCCTTCATGGCGCAAAGTTCATTAAAGCGCCCCTGGTCTTCAGCCAGGTAAGTGCGACCGAATCCACCCTGTCCCAGTACGCTGAGAATGCGGTAGCGGTCTTGCAAAACAGTTCCAGTCGGGAGGGGGGGGCGCATAGGTAGTATATTTCACTGGTAATAGCCATTTTACTCTGGCAGCGGGGGAGAGGGAGAGCCAGGGGAGAGGATGGGGATTAGGGACTGAGAGCCAGGGAGTTAGAAACCAGAGGTCAGAAGGAGTGAATGAGCGGGTAAGTGAACGAGAACCCATAGACCTATCCCCCATTTCCCCTCTAACCCTTCACTCCTTACCAACAACTAACAACCAACAACTAACAACTACCCCACCCCCTACCCTACCAACTTAGCCTTGACAATTTCTTGCACTTTTTTGCCATCTGCTTTGCCTTTCAGCTGTTGCATCGCAGGCCCCATGACTTTACCCATGTCTTTAGCCGAAGACGCACCTACCTGGGCAATGATTTCGTCGATCACCTGGCTCACTTCTTCATCGGATATCTGTTTGGGTAAATATTCTTCCAGGATGGCCAGTTCTTGTGCTTCCTGATCGGCCAGGTCAGTCCGTCCTGCCTGTCGATATTGGGCGATGGAATCCCGTCGTTGTTTCGCCAGTTGCACCAGTACTTCGATTTCCTGTGCTTCTGTTAAGGTTTCTTGCCCCGTAAGGCGCACAGCAACTTCTTTTTCCAGAAGGGCTTTTTTAATACTACGAACAGTTTCTAGACGGATTTTATCGCCCGCTTTCATGGCTGCTTTGATGGCTTCAGTAATTTCATCTTTCAAACTCATGACCAAACCTTCTCACAATATTTCCACTTTTCAGGCTAGCTGAAGAATTTGCAGGCATTTTAGGATCTTTTTGAATGAGTTATCAGTGGGGGGCAATCGCGTAACTCCATCTCCGTTTAGAAAAATTTGGCGAACAGTTGAGTGAAGTTACGGATAGATTTCAGTGAATTAACCGAATACTGTGAGGTAAGTCTACCGTTGGGTTAAACAACTGCTACAAAATAGATTGGACTGTGTTAATAAATTTTTCTATAAAAATAGTGAAGTCAGTACATCAGGGCATTTTCTCAGGGGATGATTTCAGACCTGAATGATAATATTGCGTTGAACACGTTCGAGGGCATGTCGTGATTCGCTCTGCTACTCTTCCTACTCCTCAACCCATTCTCCCATCTCTGACTGACAACAACCGCCTGCGGCTGCTCTCTGGCTCGGCTAATATCCCCCTTGCTCAAGAAGTTGCTCGCTATCTGGGAATGGATTTGGGACCCATGGTTCGTAAACGGTTTGCAGATGGAGAACTGTACATCCAAATTCAAGAGTCTATTCGAGGCTGTGATGTTTATCTTCTGCAACCAACCTGCCGTCCGGTGAACGATCACCTGATGGAACTGTTGATTATGATTGATGCTTGCCGTCGTGCTTCTGCACGGCAAATTACGGCGGTAATTCCTTACTATGGCTACGCCAGGGCAGACCGAAAAACGGCTGGCCGGGAATCAATCAGTGCCAAGCTGGTGGCAAACCTGATCACCCAGGCCGGGGCAAGTCGTGTGCTGGCAATGGATTTGCACTCTGCTCAGATCCAGGGCTATTTTGATATTCCCCTGGACCATGTATACGGCTCTCCTATCCTGATTGACTACCTATCGAGCAAGCAACTTCCTGATTTGGTCGTAGTTTCGCCGGATGTGGGGGGGGTTGCACGGGCACGAGCTTTTGCCAAGAAGCTGGATGATGCTCCCTTGGCCATTATTGATAAGCGGCGGCAGGCTCATAACGTTGCCGAAGTGATGAACGTGATTGGGGATGTGTCCGGTAAAACCGCCGTGTTAGTCGATGACATGATCGATACGGCTGGCACTATTTTGGAAGGTGCGAAGATTCTCAAGGAAAATGGTGCCCGCCAAGTTTATGCCTGCGCCACCCATGCTGTGTTTTCTCCTCCGGCGATCGAGCGATTGTCAAGTGGTTTGTTTGAAGAAGTGATTGTCACTAATACAATTCCAGTGTCTGAGGAATTGCGTTTTCCACAGTTGACGGTGCTCTCGGTTGCAAATTTACTGGGTGAGACAATCTGGCGGATTCATGAAGACAGCTCGGTTAGCAGCATGTTTCGATAACCTCACACAAACCCCGGAGGTTTTAACCTAAAACTGGATCTCATGACCCATACGACGCTTAAACCTCCGAGGTTTTGGCAAACGTCTTAAGTAAACGCGCCAGACAAAATCTCGCAAACCTCGGAGGTTTCCTATCAACCCTTAGACCTTCAAGGTTTTGGCAAAATGCACAAGTCCGGTTATTTCCAGGTGTTTGATTCTTGGCCTCTAATGAAAAAACTGACCTGATAAGCTATTGAAGGGCTATTGAAGCTTCTTCAACCCTCCTTGGAAGGTTCATGCCATTTGGGAATTTATTTACAGCAGGTGGAGTGGTCATGGTTCCGCTGTTGGGATTTTCAATCCTGGCAGTCGCCCTGATTATGGAACGGATTGGATTTTGGATGCGGCTGGTGCGGCGGCAAGATCCGGTAGTTCGTGAAGTGCTGGATCTTTATAAACGGAGTCCCAGAGCTGCTTTTCTGAAGCTGGAGCAGAACCTGGACTTACCAATCGCCCGTATCTTCCTTGCGGCTCTGGAACTGGAGCGGCCAACCCCGGAAGAATTTCGTCTCGCTTTGGAGAGTGCTGCCCAGGCAGAGCTACCTTTGCTCAAGCGCTTCAACACTGTGTTTGAAACGATTATCAGTCTGTCGCCACTGCTGGGTTTGTTAGGGACGGTTCTGGGTTTGATTCATTCCCTTGCCTCCCTCCGATTGGGGGATGTGGCGGGCACAAATGCGGCTGGAGTGAGCGCTGGCATCAGTGAGGCGCTGGTTTCTACGGCTGCTGGACTGGCTGTGGCAATCTTTACGCTGTTGTTTGCTAATACCTTTCGAGGTCTGTACCTGCGACAAACTGCATTGATTCAGGAATATGGAGGACAGCTAGAACTCCTCTACCGCCGCCGCTATGAGCAAGGAAAGTATCCCTATGCGCCTGCCTGAAGAACCTGACATTCCGCCTCAGATCAACATCGTGCCTATGATTGATGTAATCTTTGCACTGCTCACGTTTTTCATCATGTCAGCGCTCTATCTCACCCGTTCGGTTGGATTACCTGTCAACCTGCCCAAGGCCGTTACAGCAGAAACCCAATCTAAAGGAGAGATTGTTGTCACGATTAATTCACAGGGACGGCTATCCCTGAATCGTGAATCAGCCCAAATCGAAGACCTCCAGGCACGAGTGCGTACTTTAATGGGAAGCAGTTCCCAGGCAGTGGTGGTCATCAATGCTGACGATCGCGTCAGCCACGGTCGGGTAGTTGCCGTGATGGATCAACTACGTCAGATTCCTGGAGTACGAATTGCGATCGCCGCCGAACGGTCTTCTAAGTAAAGAGTGGGAGTGACAATGGATGAGTGGGGAGTGGAGTGGTGGCAGTTAGAAGTAAAGAGCTAAGAGCCCAAAAGCTAACCTGGAACTCAAAACTTAGACTTCAAAACTCATCCATCTACCCATTCATCCATCTAATCATCTACCTCTTCCTAGTACTTTGCCAAATTGAATTTGATGGTTAGCGAATACCCAGGAAGTTGATGGGGGTTAAATTTTGAGGGTCTG
>JAIMBL010000234.1 GCA_023511615.1 Leptolyngbyaceae cyanobacterium HOT.MB2.61 | reverse complement strand
TTAGAAGAAGGGGGAATGGGGGCGTTGCCCCCAGACAGGGGGTTTCACCCCCTCCACCCCCAAAAACATCTTTAATTTAATTCCCAAAAACATCTTCAATTTAATTGCACCCAGCTACTTAACAACCAACAATTAACAACTTCTCTAGCCCCTATGCCTCGCCGCAAAAAGCCTACGGTTACGGAAATTAATCTGACTGATCCGCAGTATTACTTCAATCGAGAAGCAAGCTGGTTGGAATTTAACAATCGGGTGTTGCACGAAGCATTTGATCCGCGCACGCCGTTGCTGGAGCGATTGAAATTTCTCGCTATTTTTAGTTCGAATTTGGATGAATTTTTCATGGTGCGGGTGGCGGCGCTCAAGCAACAGGTGGAGGCGCAGGTCACTAAATTGACTCCCGATGGGCGATCGCCCCAGGAGCAACTTGACCTGATCAGTCAGCGCTTGCGTCCTATGGTGATGCAGCAGCACAAACACTTTCAGCAGGCTTTGCGGCCTCTACTGGCAGCCCAGGGTATCTATTTACTGGACTACATTGACCTTAACCAGGAGCAGCGGACTTACCTGCAAAGCTATTTTGATGAGCAAATTTTTCCGGTACTGACGCCGCTGGCGATCGATCCGGGACATCCATTTCCTTATATCTCTAACCTCAGCCTTAACCTGGCAGTGGTGATTAAAGATTCGGTAACGGAGGAAGACCTGTATGCACGGGTGAAGGTTCCCAACATCCTGCCGCGCTTTTTACAGCTACCAGAAGAATTACGGATGCAGCAGAAGGATGTACCAGCGATCTGGACGGCGGTGCCTCTGGAACAGGTGATTGCCCATAATCTGGAGTCCCTGTTCCCTGGCATGAATATTCAGGAGTACTATCCCTTCCGCATTACCCGCGATACAGATCTGGAGTTGGAAGAGGATGAGGCCGATGATTTGCTATTGGCGATCGAGCAGGAATTACGGAAGCGGCGGTTTGGTGGCTCAATTGTCCGCCTGGAGGTGCATTCTTCTACTCCTGAAACAGTGCGAGAAATGTTGCGCCAGGAAATGGACTTGAGTGAAAACGACGTTTACGAAGCGGAGGGTATCCTCTGCTTGCGGGACCTGTTTACACTGGCAGACCTTCCCATTCCTGAATTGCGTGACCCTGTCTGGACTTCTACGGTGCCAACCCGGTTACGAAAAAGTGGGGATTCTTTGCTGAAGGAGGGTCCGATTGAGCTTGAAGAAGATTTTTTTGCCGTCATTCGGAAACACGATGTGATGGTGCACCATCCCTATCATTCGTTTTCCAACACGGTGCAGCGGTTTATTACCCAGGCCGCCTATGACCCGGATGTGCTGGCGATTAAAATGACCCTCTATCGCACCTCTGGGGATTCACCCATTGTCAATGCGCTGATTGCTGCTGCCGAGAATGGCAAGCAGGTATCTGCTCTGGTGGAGTTAAAGGCACGGTTCGATGAGGAGAACAACATTAACTGGGCGCGGAAGCTGGAAAATGTTGGCGTTCATGTGGTTTATGGTCTGGTTGGGCTAAAGACCCATACTAAGGTGGTGCTGGTGGTGCGTCGGGAAGAGGGACGGATTCGCCGCTATGTTCATATTGGTACGGGAAACTACAATCCCAAAACGGCTCGTCTCTACACCGACGTAGGGCTGCTGAGTTGTCGAGAGGATCTGGGTGCCGATTTAACTGATTTGTTCAATTATTTAACGGGGTATTCCCGGCAAAAAGTTTACCGTCAGTTATTAGTGGCTCCGGTGAATTTGCGCGATCGCATGATCACCCTCATTCGCCGCGAAACAGCCCACGCCAGAGAAGGCTGCCATGCTCGCATTGTTGCCAAAATGAATGCGCTAATTGATCCCTACATCATTGCAACCCTCTATGAAGCATCTCAGGCTGGGGTTCAAATTGACCTGATTGTACGAGGCATGTGCTGTTTGCGCCCCCAAGTACCTGGCGTAAGTGACAACATCCGGGTGATCAGTATTGTTGGGCGGTTCCTGGAACATTCCCGCATCTTTTACTTCCACAACAAGGGGCAGGAAGAGGTGTTGATTGGCAGTGCGGACTGGATGCCGCGTAATCTGGATCGTCGGGTAGAGGCTGTAGTGCCAATTCAGGATAGTGCGATCGCCAAAGACCTCCAGGAAATCCTGGGCATCATGCTGGCAGATAACCGGCAGGCGTGGGAGCTTCAGCCCGATGGTCGCTACGTTCAACGCCGCCCCACTGGGGACAGTCCAGAGCAGAGTTCGCAACGAATTTTGATGGAACTGGCGCACCAGCATGGCTGAAATGCCCTATTCATAGGGGTTGCTTATGGCTTTACGACCTTAAAATTAGGAAAAAAGTCTCAAAAGCCATATATCTTAAAGGTTTCGTGGATCCAGATTTAAAAAGAGACTCTAGAATAAAGCATTGAAAAAAGCATTCTGAGGGAGTTTCAGCCATTCCATCTAGAATTCTCCTCAGATTAGTGCACCGAAATCTCAGTTTGAGAGCAGAATTAGCGGTGTTTCGTGTCCGATAGCAACAAGGAGACCCTATGAACAAAGGCGAATTGGTTGATGCTGTAGCAGATAAAGCCAGCGTAACGAAGAAACAAGCGGATGCTGTTTTAACGGCTGCCCTTGAGGCAATTGTTGAAGCAGTGAGTGGTGGAGATAAAGTCACACTGGTTGGCTTTGGTTCTTTTGAATCGAGGGAGCGCAAGGCCCGTGAGGGCCGCAATCCCAAAACTGGCGCTAAGATGAACATTCCAGCAACTAAGGTACCTGCATTTTCGGCTGGAAAACTGTTTAGAGAAAAAGTGGCTCCTGTCGCTAGCAACGGTAAGAAAAAGTAGTCAGTACTTCGTGAAACGACCCGTTAATCGTCCTCTACATGGGGGGAATTTAGTTTGGGCAGCCTCGCTGGCGAACTGTTCCCCCTCTACTATTTTGGATTTCTCTGCCAGTATTAACCCCCTGGGTCCACCGGAGTCGGCGATCGCCACCCTCCAGACCCACTTGGCAAGCCTGAAAGCCTATCCCGATCCCCAGTATCATCAGCTACGGTCTGCCCTCGGTCAGTTTCATGGTCTTTCCTCAGATTGGGTTCTGCCGGGTAACGGAACTGCCGAACTATTGACCTGGGCCTGCCGGGAGTTATCAGAATTGGACTTCGCTGCCCTCCTCACCCCTGCCTTTGGTGATTATTGGCGTGCTCTCAAAGCCTTTGATGCCAGAATTCTGCCGTTCCCAATGAAAGAATTTGGGCGGCAGATGGTTGATTTTGAATCGATTTCCTGGAATTTTGATCTCGATAACTTGAGTCGAGCCGGGCTCTTGTTAAATAACCCCCACAATCCAACAGGAATTCTCCTCACCAAAGAAGCGCTGCTGTCCCAACTGACTCGATGGGCACTGGTGGTCGTGGATGAGGCGTTTATGGACTTTCTGTTGCCAGAGGAGCAGCAGAGTGTCATTGATCAAGTCCAAACCCATCCCAATCTGGTAATCCTGCGATCGCTGACCAAGTTTTACAGCCTGCCTGGGTTACGATTGGGGTATGCGATCGCCCATCCTGATCGCCTGCAACGCTGGCAACAGTGGCGCGATCCCTGGTCAGTCAATACTTTAGCCGCTGCTGTGGGCGAAGTCGTTGTCCAGGATCATGAATTTCAGCAGCAAACCTGGAACTGGTTGGCAAAAGCAAAGCCACTCCTATACCAGGGACTGGCCCAACTCCCCGGACTCACCCCCTTCCCCGGTGCAGCAAACTTTCTCCTCGTGCAATCAGCCCATTCCGTTACAGAACTTCAAACAGCTCTTCTAAAACGTCACCAGATTCTGATTCGAGACTGTTTAAGCTTCCCAGAACTGGGCGATTGCTACTTCCGAGTTGCCATCCGTTCCGAACCTGAAAACCAGCGTCTTCTAGTTGGATTGGCTGAAATTTTATGCTCCTAGTACTCTTTGGCGTAAGTTTAGCAACTATTGGAAGGGAATGGGGAGCTGGGAATGGAGGTCGGGAATGGTCGGTTGATTTACGCCAAGCTCTACTAGCCCCTGATATCTGGCTGTTGCTGTTAGCTATAGCAGGTGACAACTGACAACGAACAACGAACAACTCTCCCTATGTCCGCTAACTATGACCTGATTGTGATTGGCAACAGTCATGCTGGGATTTGTGCTGCGATCGAGGCTGCCCGCTTAAAAGCTCGCGTTGCTTTGATTTCGCAGCAAACTTTAACCAGCAGTGGATTAAACTTGCTCGATGTCCATGTTCTTCGAGAGATTGGGCAGTTTCTCTGGCAGATTCGACAGGCTGAACAAATTGGGATTTGGAGTTCTGCAGGTTCTTTGCAAACCAGGTGGTTGGAGTTCACCAGCCAATGGGCGAAGGGCATATCCGAAACCATTGCGACTTTTTATTCTCCGGCAGTACTCTCTTCATCAGGAATTGAGGTCATTGAAGGACAGGGAGAGTTCTGCCGCAAGCCAAAGCCTGGATTTATGGTCAACGGACGGTATCTGCGATCGCGGGCCTATCTCCTTGCCACGGGCTGCCGTCCAGTGATTCCAGACATTGATGGCTTAGAGACGCTCAGCTACCTGACAACTGCAACGCTTTTACAGAAAGCCCATTTCCTCAAGCCATCCAGCAGCCTGGTTATCATTGGCGCAGATCCGGTGGGGGTTGAACTGGCTCAAACCTTAACAAAGGCCGGAGCACAGGTCATCATCATCACTCCTGCGGCTCACCTTTTACCCAATGAAGACATAGAAACCGTCCACCTGATTCAAGCGCAGTTGGAGGCCGAAGGTGTTCGGGTGTTCACTCGAACCAGTGTGACTCAGGTCAGGCAAATTCAGGAAAAAAAATGGGTGCAGGCTGGCAATCAGGCGATTGAAACCGATGAAATCTTGCTCGCAACTGGATGGGAACCGGATGTTTCATCCCTCAATCTCGAAGCGGTTGATCTTCGCCCCAATTCGCTGGGAATTCAGGTTAATCCAAAGCTTCAAACCAGTAATCCTCGTATCTATGCCTGTCCAGGGCTGAGCGATCGCCATTATATCCCGCACCTTGCGGTGGCCCAGGCCAAAGTTGCCCTTAAAAACGCCCTATTTTTCCCTATTTTAACCATGAATGATCACAACATTCCTGTGGTCATTCATACCAATCCAGAGCTGGCACGAGTTGGGCTGACCGAACACCAGGCAGTAGAACAATATGGCAAAGATGTGGTGATTCTGAGACAGGCTTTCCAAACGCTAACCAGAGCCCAGATTCGGGGAGAAACAACGGGCTTCTGCAAATTTATCCTGCGTCGGAGTGGAAAGATTTTAGGTGCCCAAATTGTGGGAGCCCAGGCAGGTGAAATGATTGGAGCGATCGCCCTTGCCATGCAACGCCGTCTCCACATTCAAACCCTTGCAAAGGTGGTTTATCCCTCTGCCACCTTTGCCGAAATTATCAGTCAAACTGCCCACCAATGGAATCGCCTGCGCCTGGAACGAAGTCCTGGACTTCAAGATTGTTTAGAGGGCTTTTTCGATTTCAGACGTTCTCAACTTTAGGAATTTAGAAAAATCTACTGTATTACTACCCAGCAAAACCGACCCAGCAAGACCAAGAATCGCCATGAAGAGAATTTGGATCATCCTTGCGTGTATTGCTGTGGGTTTAATCAGTGGCCCGCTTTATTTCTGGTATCAGGCCACTCGTTTACCAGATTGGTATCGCGATCGCACCCTTGCCACAAATACCCTCGATTTGAGTGATCGCACAGCCATTCAGCAGGCACGGCAGACTGTGGACCAAAAACTTTCCAGCATCCAGCCCGCGGCTGATGGCAGTGCCGAAGTGGAATTAACGGATTCGGAACTTAATGCGTTGTTTGCTTCAGAAGTTGCCCGTGTAGCTGAGACTCAGAACCTGGAACCTGCCGTAAAGCGAATTAGCACCAATATCGTTGACGGCAGAATTGAGAGTGGCGCTGTCATCAATCTAAAAAATTTGCCGGCGGATGCACTGAGTCAAACCAGGCAGGAGGCGATCGTCAAATTAGTAAAGGCATTTCCAGGGCTATCGGAAAGGGAAGTGTATGTGGGGATTGAAGGAACTCCAGCCGTCGAAGGCGGACAACTCAGGCTAGACGGCACTCGCCTCCGGATTGGTAACCTCAGCTTATCCGTTGCCGAGGTCGCTCATCGGTTGGGTATTTCAGAAAGCACACTGGAAGAAAACCTCATTCGTCTGATTCCCTTAGACCAGGTAGGGGTTCAAAATGTGCAGTTGGGAGAGAATGCTGTGAAGATTCAGGGGAGGATGAATTAACCCGGAGTTTTATTTTGATAGGGCTGAAAAGCCCATTAACCTTCAACAAAGGTCTATGTTAGTGGGGGGAACTTTTTCCAGAAGCCATCGATCTACGATGTATTACCCCCCGTATTGCTTGGTAATCAAGTATGTTGAACCTTCACCGCTGGCAGGCTGGTACTGCCCTGATTGTTGCACTCGGAATGGCATCCAGCGCGATCGCTCCCCTCGCCATTCCGGCATCTGTTTCCGCCACCCCTGCTCCCTCTAAGGTGGCTGAGCTATTTCCCCCGTCCGGCGATTCTTACCGCTATCAAACCATCCCTGCTGGCACCCGTATCCCCGTTCGCTACGACGAAGCAGAGAAAATTGTGGTTGCACCCAATGAAACTGTTCCTGTGAACCTGAGAGTGGCCCGCAACCTGCGCAATACTTCTGGCGTTCTCCTGGTACCCGCTGGTAGCGAAGTTCGGGGCAAGCTGGTGCCCGTGGGTGGTGGCTCCCAGTTCATCGCAGAAACCCTGATCCTACCGGATGGCACCTCCTATCGCATCAACGCTGAGTCCCGCGTTGTAACCAGGAGAGAGGAGGTGAGCCGGACCAATGGAACTGCGATCGCCACTGGCGCAGCCGTAGGAGCAGGTGCCGCAGCCATTTTATTTGGAGTCACCGGGAACCGTCGAATTAACTTTGGCAAAGTTCTGGCGGGCGCGGGTGTAGGAGCGCTCAGCGGTCTGTTGTTGGGTAAAAGACGTTCAGAAGTGATTGTGGTTAATCCAGAGGCGGATCTCACATTGAGATTAACCTCCAGTCTGGCACTGCGTTAGGAGTGAATGGGTGGAGGGAGGAGGAGTTGTTAGTTGTTAGCATTCCACGCGCTGGTGCGCCCTCTGGGTGAAAGAAATGGTTCTCCCGGCTTGCCGGTGAAAGAGTAGCCTAAGCTACTCTTTCATCTCAAATAAAATCCCTGGAATATTGATTTTGTTTTGGTGAGCAGCGACGCCTATCACCAAACTCTCAGGAGAGCCAAAGAAATTAGATGTACTGGCAAGTATATATGCTTATAGAAAATCTAATTTCTT
>JAIMBL010000233.1 GCA_023511615.1 Leptolyngbyaceae cyanobacterium HOT.MB2.61 | reverse complement strand
AACGAGCAGGGTTAACCGATCAAGCTTGGAGTTGGCATGATATTGCAACCTATCCCACTATTATTTGACGCACAATCTCCCATTCGTACTGCTATACATTGTTGATTTGCTGACTTTGAGGAGGAGACCCTATGTGCAGGGGGCGAAAGGTTAAAACTTTTCTTCTCCTCTCTCCTGCATTGAAACGAAGTTTCAGGCATCCGGCGCCTTTTTCATCCCCAGATTCAGCAACGCCGATTGATTGGCCCATGGGAATTTGTGATTTCAAACTACAATTTGAAGTAGCACAAACCAGCGAGGGTAAAGGCGATGCCTGTAATTGCGGTGGTTGATTATGATATGGGGAACCTCCACTCGGCGTGTAAGGGGCTGGAGAATGCAGGAGCTACTCCCAGGGTGACGGATTCTCCAGCGGAACTGGAGCGGGCAGATGCGATCGCGCTGCCCGGTGTGGGAGCGTTCGATCCAGCAGTCCAGCATTTGCGTTCTCGTTATCTGGAGGAACCGATTAAACAGGCGATCGCATCCGGCAAACCCTTCCTGGGCATCTGTTTAGGTCTGCAAATCCTATTTGATTCCAGTGAAGAGGGCAAAGAACCTGGACTGGGCATTGTTCCTGGAACAGTCAGACGGTTCCACCCTGAGCCGGGAATAACGATTCCCCACATGGGTTGGAACCAGTTGCAGCTAACCCAACCTGATCTTTCCCTATGGCAGCAGTTGCCACCCAATCCCTGGGTATATTTCGTCCACTCTTACTATGTTGACCCCATCGACCCAACTGTACGGGCGGCGACCATTACCCACGGAACTCAAACAGTAACCGCTGCGATTGCCCGTGACAATCTGATGGCTGTCCAGTTTCACCCAGAGAAGTCCTCCACTGCGGGACTCCAGATACTGGCAAATTTTGTTCGTCTGGTAGAAGCAAAGCAACTGGTTACTGTTTCTTAATGAGCTTGAGAATTTATGGCAATCGTGCCCTCAAAACCCTACCTGGACAGGCAACCCGTCCAACCTCCTCCAGGGTGCGGGAGGCCCTGTTCAACATCTGGCAGGGCGCGATCGCTGAATGTCGCTGGCTCGACCTCTGTGCAGGCAGTGGTGCGATGGGGGCAGAAGCCCTCTGTCGCGGTGCCCGATATGTGGTGGGGATTGAGCAATCTGCCCGTGCCTGTGTCATTATCCGGCAAAACTGGCAAAAGGTAGCAAAGGATGGGCAGACCTTTCAGGTAATCCAAGGTGATGTTGTCCGGCAGATTAAAACCCTGGCAGGCCAGTCCTTTGACCGAATTTACTTTGACCCCCCCTATGTCAGTGAATTGTACGAGCCTGTGATCGCTGCGATCGCCCAATACCATCTCCTGGCTGCTCAGGGGGAACTCGCTGTGGAACATGCCCCTAACCGTTCAGCTATCTCTACCCCACCAGTATTTGAGATCTGTCGCCGAAAGGTTTATGGAAATACAGCATTAACGTTCTATCACTGGAGCGAAACGGTTTGAGAACTATACCCTTGAGAACTATACCCTTGATAGCCATAATCACCAGACTTAGGGCGGAGTGCTACGGTTCTACTCTGACTGGAGGCGCAGCCCCCACACCCCCTTCATTGGCTGCGAATTCCGTTTAGGTTGGTAGAACAACGCCTATCCTTGCTGAAGCTGGCTAACCAGATGCTTGAGTTCTGGCAGGATTAGCTTTTCCATGGCAAGGGTGACCGCGTTGGTAGAACCGGGAAGGGAGAATACCAGTTTCGTTCGGTAGATGCCAGCGATCGCCCGTGACGCAATTGCCCGTGAACCGATTTCCTGGTAGCTCAGCCAGCGAAATAGCTCACCAAATCCCGGTAAGGTTTTTTCTAGAAAGCCTTCTATTGCATCATAGGTAGTGTCTCTGGGGGCAATACCAGTACCGCCATTGAAAATTAGCGCCTCCAGGTCAGAATGTTGACTGAGAGTTTGGAGGTGCGATCGAATCTGGTCAGGTTCATCTTTCACAATAGTGTATGTTGCCACACTGTGCCCCGCTCCGTGGAGGAGTTGCTGAATTCGTTGCCCACTTTTATCAGTTTCAACAGTGCGCGTGTCACTTACTGTGACCACGGCACAACGAACCACCAATTCAGCCAGGTCTGGATGGGGGGCAGTAGACATGGAATGGCAAAATCTGCAAAGGACGCTCCGACAAGCAGGGGCACACCAGACAGTGCACCCCTAAAACATTTCTGAGACAGACAACTCGGTCAATAAAATTACTCAGACTTGTTCAGCCCCAGCCCATGCTCTTCGGCGTAACGGTTCATAAAGCGGATGAAGCGGTCGAATTCGTCTGCTGACTTCATGAGCAAAACGGCTTCAATTGCTTCGGGTTGACCGTTGACAAACCGAGCCTTTACTTCACGGGAAGTAATCACACCTTCATCATCAATCAAATACATGCCAGTAATTTCCTCAGTGCTGCCCTGATCGAGTGCCTTGGGATTTTGAAAGTAGAAGGTTGCAGTGCCGTTACTGCCATCGCGCGATCGCGTCACGCGCACATCGGGCACTACTTCCTCATCAATTCCTCTTGAAAACTGAATTCGAGCTGTCATATTCCTCATGAAATTCTAGTGATGGGCAAGACCTTATCCTCCCATCATACGGAACCGGAGTGAAATAGGTAAACCAGAATACGAAGTGGCAAGTAGGGTGAGGAGGAACCAGGAGTTAGAGGGAAAAGGGCGAAAGGCGAAAGGAGTGATGGGGTAGGGGAGTGATGGAGTGGATGAGTGGAACTCTATCACCCTATCACCCACCCACTCATCTACCTATCTCTCTCCGCCAGACGGTGGGCGGTTCTCAAAATCTGCCCTGCTAAAATGGCGGCTCCGAAGCCGTTGTCGATGTTGACAACGCCAATGCCCGCGGCACAGGAGTTTAACATTGTCAGGAGAGGGGCCAGTCCATTGAAGTTGGCTCCATAACCAACGCTGGTGGGAACGGCGATAACCGGACAGGCTGCCAATCCGGCAACCACGCTGGGCAGGGCTCCCTCCATTCCGGCAACCACGATCAGAACGTCTGCGTCGGCGATCGCCTGTCGATTATTCAACAATCGATGAATTCCTGCGACACCTACATCCCACAGACGACTGACTCGAAAGCCGCAGAGTTCGGCTGTGAGTGCGGCTTCTTCAGCGACGGGTAAATCAGCCGTGCCAGCGGAGAGTACGCCGATGAGGCCAGGATGGACGGGGGAGGGGCGATCGCCTTCATCCTGGTTCATGACAAAACAAATGCGGGCAAGAGGGTGATAGTGCAGCCCTGCCAGCTTTTCCCGCAGTTGCTCGTAAACCGCTTGCTCGATGCGGGTAGCCATTACGATAGGAGTCTGTTGCCGCATCGTCTGCATAATCTGAGCAATCTGGTCTACGGTTTTGCCCGGTCCCCAGATTACTTCAGGAAAACCCGTTCGGAGGGTGCGATGGTGGTCAATCCGGGCAAAGTCCTCAACAGGCTCGTAGTTCAGGTACTTGAGCTTATTCAAAGCAACTTCCGGGCTTATTTTGCCCTGGGCGACTAAATGGAGGAGATGTTTGAGTGCTTCTGGTTGGGTCACGGTAGGAAGAAAGAAAAGAGAAACAAGAGATAAGAATATCTACTTTAGGGCGATCGCGCTTGCAATAATCTGGAAACGGACGAACTGACAAATCCTTCGCCTATAAACGTAATTAGGTAGTCCTATTTCTTAGAGGCTAAAGAAAAATGACTGTTTTTAGAGGGCTTACCAGGTAAAGCTTTTAGTGGCAGGCTTTTTTCTCTGACCTTTACGTAAGGGCACTACCAGCTATTTAGTTCAGGATTCCTAATTGAAAGAAAATCCATTCATCAGCTCAGGACCTGTTATTTTTTTGAGTGCTGGCAATAAGGCGATTGATAAAGTAAAAGCATTGTTACTGACTCCAACCTATATTGTTACTTACTCCAACCTATGAATGAAGCCACGACTTCTCTACAAAGCTTTCCGGTAGAAAGCCCTGCGATCGCTCCCCCCCCTCCACGGCTAATCAAACTGGCCCTTGTGGGCGATGTTCACAACCAGTGGGATGCAGATGATGAAATTGCCTTAAAGCATCTGGGAGTCGATTTGGTGCTGTTGGTTGGAGACTTTGGGAATGAGGCGATCGAAATTGTTCAGCAAATTGCCGCGCTTTCCCTGCCCAAAGCAGTGGTGCTGGGTAACCACGATGCCTGGTACACAGCAACTCCCTGGGGCGTCAGGCAATGTCCCTATGATCGCCACAAGGAAGACCGGGTGCAGCAACAGTTGGATCTGCTGGGAGATGCTCACGTGGGGTACGGCAAACTTGACTTTTGTGAGCTGGGTTTGACCGTGGTCGGGGGGCGGCCCTTTAGTTGGGGTGGCTCGGATTGGAAAAATCCGGAGTTTTACAGTTCACGCTTTGGTATTAACAGCTTTGAAGAATCTGCTGCGCGTATTGCAGCAGCTGCCAGTCGTGCAGCATTTGATACGGTCATTTTTCTGGGACATTGCGGTCCTTTAGGGTTGGGCGACCAGGCAGAAGACCCCTGTGGACGAGATTGGCAACCACTGGGAGGTGATCATGGCGATCCCGATTTGGCAGCGGCGATTGCCCAAACCCGTCTCCTGGGTAAACGAGTTCCCCTGGTAGCCTTTGGGCATATGCACCACCAGCTTCGCCACACCAAGCATCGGCTTCGCACTCCAATCGTCGCCAGCCCGAAGGAAACAGCCTACGTCAATGCAGCTAGCGTTCCTCGAATTGTGCGACAGGGGAATGAATGTCTGCGCAACTTCACCCTGGTCACCTTGAAGGATGGATGGGTTTCCCAGGTCTCTCTGGTCTGGGTGAATCAGGATTTTATTCTCCATTCTGAAGAAATCTTTTACAGCCAGTATGATTCCGTTCTTGCAAAAGGCCAGCATCGAGAAACGGCTGTTCGCTAGCCTAAACTGGTATAGCTTTACGCAGGTGCGTTAGGACATTGGAATTAGAGAAGGAGTGGGGGCTTCGCCCCCAGCCGGGGGTTCCACCCCTGCACCCCGTCCTAACCACAATGACTACCGCTATATCACTCCAATGGTTGATCCGCTTCAGATTTGTAAACCGGCAGCAGCACGTTAAAGGTTGAGCCTTCACCAAGTTTGCTTCTGACTGAAATGGAACCGCCGCAACGGATGAGCAACTGTTGCACAATCGTCAGCCCCAATCCTGCGCCGCTGGCAGATTCTTCTGAAGCCTGCCGAACCCGATAAAACCGCTCAAAGATTTTGGGCACTTCAGTGGGGGCAATGCCAATGCCAGTATCTCGAAACTCCAGTTGGACGTAGTCTCCCTGCTGTTTGGCGCGAACCCACACCTGCCCTCCAGTGGGCGTGTACTTAATGCTGTTGTTGAGCAGGTTAATCACAATTTGCTTCAGCCAGTTAGCTATACAGGAAACAGGCGGAAGCTCTTCTGGTACAGTGTAGGCCAGCTTGACGCCTTTTTCTTCGGCGACTGGCTGATATATACTGACCACTCCAGGCACAACATCTACCAGGCGGATCGGTTTCAGGGAAGACTGTTCCACAACCTGCTCCAGCTGAACCAGATCCAGCAAACTGGTGATGAGGGAACTCTGGCGATCACACTCCTTCGCAATTAAATCCATATAGCGCTGACGCTGAGGGGGTTTGATGCTGGGTGAGTTTAGCAGGGTCAGTGCCGTCTTGATCGTGGTCAGTGGTGTTCGCAACTCTTGCCCAACATTGTTGAGAAAGTCATCCTTCAAGCGAATTACATTCATTAATTCGGCATTCTGAATTTGTAACGCCTCCGCAATTTCTGCCTGTTTACGGTAAGTGATACTGCGCTGCCAGAATTCTTCCTGTTGCTGGAGTTGCCGGGTGAGTAATTGCCCCAAAAGCTGAGGATTCAACCTGGGTGCAGGCATTTCTGCCAGTAGTTTCTGCCATTGGTGTACCCAATTGACCAATTCAGGGAGGGCTGGGGAAGTCGTCTCGGTTGACGTTGCAACTCTTTCCTGATTTAGCGTGGTTATGCATTCAATTCCCTGCAAAATGCGGTTGATTAAATCCGTATTCAGCGAAAGCATCGCCAACAAATTTTGCCGTCTATCTGTCCCTTCCTCTGCTCCTGGTCGTGTTTCCAGTGCTTCAGCACCTGGTTCTGGAAGATTCGCTGAACCCGTTTTGGCAACCTGAGCAGAACGAGGACGGTGGGCAAGGATCATTCCTTGAAATTCGGCAGACCAGATAATCAAAAAGTACTCTCGTCGGAGTTGACTTTCCGGTGCAAGCCGAATTGAAACCATTGCTCCCGACGGAATTTGGTGAGATGGGCTGGCAATTTCTGAATCCGCTAGCGATTCCGTCCCCACGGAGGCTGTCGTACTGACCAGGCCACTATTATCTCCCCTATCTTCTCGATGGCTCTTAAACAGATAAATGGCTCTGGCAACCCCTGGCAGCAGGCTATAGCGTTCAAGTTCAGCATGCCAGACAGGTCCGCGTGGCAGCTTTGCCCATATGATCGCTGGAATCTTTTGCTCTGTCAGCAAATCCATAAAAGAGCCAACCACCGATTTGAGCGTTGCTGGGCTAATTTGCAAAACAAGGGATGGTTGGTCGGAACTCAGCGCGATTTCATATAGGGAAGCATCAGGAACGGGCGTTGAATTCATGGATTGTCAGGAAGGGAGAGGCAGCGATTTGCAAAACTCGAAGCGCATAACCGATGAAACCAGGTTAACTCCAGATTAGGCGATCGCTGAAAAAAGATGATTGGTAAGTACCTACCTATCTCCCAGTCAAACCAGATCGGTTACTCTAGCCACCGCAATTGCTTGAGAGCTGTAATGAGGTATTCTATGCCACCAAACTAGATGGGATGCAACACCAGCACATCACCCTAATGGGTCAGCTTACCAGGAGCCAATTCCTCTAACTTGGTGGCGAAAAGGGGTACACCTAACAAGGTAATGATGAGCGGCGCCAGCCGCCATCATTAACGACTCAAAAATCATTACGATTTGGGCACTACCCGAAAAGGTAGTTCATAGAGTGGATAGCTTACAGGCGGATTCTGTATCATACCTTTCTATGCGGGAAAAGGTGATGAAGGGCGAGTGCACCAGAAGTAACTAAAACGCTGACTAAAAGTAATGCTAGAGGAAAGGAAAGCATAGAAAGCCTCCTTGGTATGCACGACGCCCCAATCCCCATATCCGACTTCCCTTACTCTAGAGATTTGATTTGTCAGAACTATGACCGGCTTGTTTCTAAAGAGTGACGGTAGATGGGGTACTCTAGTACAGCAAAATAGAAATTTTGTTGGGGATGTTGAAAGCTCCGCCCCCAATACCCTGTACTACAA
>JAIMBL010000232.1 GCA_023511615.1 Leptolyngbyaceae cyanobacterium HOT.MB2.61 | reverse complement strand
TTGCTGCCATATTTACCCCTTTTAAGAACAAGGATACTACTCTTAGCCTCCTGTCCGAAAATTGGGGGTCATTTCACCCTTTAGATTGGCGTCCTTTAAATTCGCCCGGTGCAGATTGGCCCCTTCCAGGTCGGCCATGCTCAGGTTTGCTCTGCTCAGGTTTGCCTCTCGCAAATTTGTCCTGCCAAGGTTGGTGTTAATCAGGCTGGCTTCGCTTAAATCAGCCATGCTGAGGGTTGCTTCTCGCAGGTCGGCTTCCCGCAAGTTTGCCTTAACCAGGGAAGCTTTGTAGAGATTAGCACCAATCAGCGTCGCATTTACCAGGTTCGCCCGGTGCAGATTGGCATCAATCAAATTCGTCATACAGAGGTTGGCCACACTCAAATTGGCTCTGCTCAAATTGCTGCTATACAAAGTTGCTCCAATCAGGTTGGCCATACAGAGGTTGGCCATACTGAGATTCGCCATACTGAGATTGGCTTCCCGCAGGTTAGCCATACTGAAATCTGCCTCGCGCAGGTCAGCTTTGTAAAGGCTGGCTTCCCAGAGGTTAGCTTTGTAGAGAATGGCGGTATAGAGGGTCGCTCCTTCCAGCACTGCTGTGCACAGGTTTGCCTCCCGCAGGTTGGCCATACTCAGGTCTACCTGGCTCAGATCCGCTTCCCGCAGATCGGTTCGGTAGAGGTTGGCTTCCCGCAGATTGGCCTTGTAGAGAATGGCGGTATAGAGGGTCGCTCCTTCCAGCATTGCAATTCCCAGGTTGGCTCCTTCCAGGTTGGCCATACTCAGGTCTACCCGGCTGAAAGTTGCTTCCCGCAGGTCTGCCTTAAAGAAGTTCCTTAAAGAAGTTAACCTCTCTCAAGTTTGCTTCCTTGAGTTTGACTCCTTCGAGATCTGGTTTACTTTTGGGGTGATTTTGCCACCATTTATTCCAGGCAGTCACTCCTTGCTTAAGTAAGGCAAGGTGTTCCTCGTCAGCCATCTGCTTGATACCTCTAGCCACCACCACCGATACCGACCTCACAGCACCATGAACAGCGCTCATTTCAGTATTCCCACGTTGGCTGTAGTCTTACTCACTGTTGGTTGTAATACCAATTTAAGGAGCAAAGGTGGTTCTCCTGGAGTTTGGTGATAAGCGTTGCTTATCACCAAACAAAATCAATAAGGTGACACAGGGGGGCAGGGGGCATTTCATTGCATCCCCACACGCTCTTCATCGGTCGCAAATACTGTGATGTCACCACCAATTGGTTTGGTGCGGCAGGCTCTGGAGCCAGAACAAGCGCAAAATGTCCTCACTCCAGAGCAAACTGGCATTATTAAACCAGTGAATAACCAGCAGTGGAGAGAATTAGAGTGATTGTGGCAGGAAAAAGGAAATGCTTTCGACATCACAATTGAGTTAATCTCAGCTGCAAATCTTATTAAGATATTTGATGATAGGATAATCACTCCAGTTGATTATAGAAAACTGATTAAACACTGTTTCAAATTAGCGATAGCAAAATATTACTGAAATAATCTCAGAATTAAAGTTGTGGCTCAGAGCTAAATTAGTTAAAACTGATTGAAACGTAGATTGGTTGCGGGTTGAACCCGTTTTAACTGGTTTCTGCTTTGAGCCTGAGATTTATCTCAAGGCTCTCAGGTCAGTATCATTCAGCTATGGACGTTTCCGATTAGTGCGGCATCTCAACCTCAACAGCACGATTTATCTAGTTCAGATGATCAAGTGCAATTTGTCTATCGCAATCAGGTTTACCGTTTTACCTCCAGAGAAATGGGTGGTTGGTACGATGTAGATACTACTTTAAGAACCTTAAATCAGGTTTTGGAGGAAAACGAACATTTAGAATGATTTATCCCTCTACTACCCGATGGTCACTTCTACCCGATGGTCAATTTCCTATTATCGTCTTTGCTCCAGATGCTGCTTCTTGTGAAATCGCCTATGAATTTGCCATTCCCCTGGCGAGAAATTGAGATTCTGTAAGGAATGCAGAGGTTGTCTGTCGCCCTTGACCTTTACCGCCAATTTAGTGCAAGTGTTCGACTTGCAAAGGTAAGAACAAGCGATAGAATTGGGGAGATTTCGATTCCCGTGTGAGTCTTCACCATGCCTGTAGGATTGCCTGAATTTGTTGAAAACCCGGAAAACCGCTGCCCGGTAATACTTTTGCTGGATACTTCCACTTCAATGGCTGGTCAGCCAATCCAGGAGTTGAGCCGGGGAGTGGGTGTGTTCAAAGAAGATGTCCAGCGGGATACGAAAGCTTCCCTGAGTGTGGAAGTGGCCATTGTGACCTTTGGCCCGGTGCAGTTGTTTCAGGACTTTGTGACGATTGATCAGTTTACTCCGCCAGTTCTAGAAGCCAATGGCTACACGCCAATGGGGGAGGCGATCGAGTACGCCATTGATTTGCTGGAAGGGCGGAAAGAGGTTTACAAAGCGAATGGTATTCAGTACTATCGCCCCTGGATTTTTCTGATCACGGATGGAGCACCAACCGATAGCTGGTATAACGCTGCCCAGCGGGTGAGGCTGGGAGAAGCTGATCGCAAGTTCTGCTTCTTTGCTGTGGGGGTGGAAGGGGCAGACATGACCACCCTCAGCAAAATCGCTCCCCCGGAACGCCCTCCTGCGAAGCTGAATGGGTTAGACTTCCAGACGCTGTTTGTCTGGTTGAGTACGTCGATGAAGCGGGTTTCCAGTGGTAAGGTCGGTGAGGCAATTGCCCTGCCACCCGTGGGATGGGCAGAAATTTCCAGTTGAGATAGGTTCTTCGTTACAAGCGATATTACATTTTGAGGAGCCTTTGTGGTCTGGAGAGCTGTGGCTCGTTCTGCTACTGGAACCAGCCATCTAACCCAACAACTTCCCTGCCAGGATTTCGGTGGCGATCGCATCCTGGGAGATGTGTTGATTGGCGCAGTTGCCGATGGGGCTGGCAGTGCCCGCTATGCCGATGTGGGAGCAAAACTGGCGGTTATAACGGCGCTCGATTATCTAACCGCAACAGAGGCATGGCTACAAAAGCGACATTACTCCTGGCGATCGCTTCCCCATCCTCCCAGAGAAGCGATTATGCGCAAGATTTTTGCCAAAACGATTCATAAGATTTGCGATCGCTTGCAGGCGCAGGCAACCAGCAGTGGTTATCTGATCGATGACCTGGCCTGTACGCTGCTCATTGTGCTGGCAACCCCAACCTGGATGGCTGCCCTGCAAGTGGGGGACGGATTTATTGTGATGCGTTCTCCCCAGAGCAATTACCAACTGCTGTTTCAACCGGATAAGGGCGAATTTGCAAACCAAACTACCTTTGTCACTTCAGCCAACGTGTTGAATGATATGCAGGTTCGTATTTTGCCAGAGCGCCCTGTTTTCATTTGTGCGGCCTCCGATGCCCTGGAACGAGTTGCGATTCGTTTGAGTGACTGGACACCCTTTCCTCCCTTCTTTAAACCGCTGGAGGAATACCTGACCGAAACACCCAATCCCCAGCAAAATGATGAGTATGTAATCAGTTTTCTAGAGTCTGAACGCCTCAATCAAAAAACGGATGATGATAAAACGTTGTTATTGTGTTTGCAGTGTTAACGAATGAGATGTCGTAGTTTTTGGGCGATCGCGTCTGTTCTGGCGATCGTGCTGACCAATTGTGCCGTGCCAAAAACGGAAGCGCCTCCGGCTCCCAGTGAAACGGGTGCCACGTCTCCGGCTCCAATCCCCCAAGGAGCTCTGGTTTACGGATCGGGTGGACAGCCAGTTAATTTAGAGCCAGGCAACATTACCGATGGCAACTCCATCATTGTGCAAGATCAGATTTATAACCGTTTGATGGAGTTCAAACCGGGTACCACCGAACTGATGCCAGCCCTGGCGACCAACTGGTCCGTATCTAAAGATGGCAAAATCTGGACATTCAAACTCCGTCAGGGCATTCAGTTTCACGATGGCACGCCGTTTGATGCGACGGCAGTGAAATTTAATGTCGAGCGCTGGTGGGATCCGAAACATCCCAATGGCTACCGTGATGCGGGTAGAACCTACGAAATTTGGGAGCAAATTTTTGGTGGCTTCAAAGGCGACCCCAATTCACTGCTGCAAGAGGTTGCGGTGGTGGACAAAGCAACCATTCGGTTCGTGTTGAAGCAGCCATTTGCGGCTTTCCCTGACGCGATCGCCTCTGGCTTTTTTGGCATCGCCAGCCCTGCGGCTATCAAGAAGGCAGGGGTGAATTATGGCGGGCCGGGCTCCTTGGCTGTTGGGACGGGGCCCTTTATTTTTAAGGAATGGCGCACGGGCGATCGCATCCTGCTAGAAAAAAATCCTTCCTACTGGCAGGCGGGATTGCCGAAGACCAACCAGCTTGTGATTCGTTTTGTTACAGACCCGGCGGCCCGGTTGGCGCAGCTTCGTGCCGGGCAAATTGATTTCACAGTGGAGCTAACGCCCGACCAGCGCAAGGAAATTGAGAGCGACCCCAATTTGCAGGTAGTGACTCGCCCTTCCTACAACGTCGGTTATCTAGCCCTCAATCCCAGCTACAAACCCTTTGCAGATGTTCGGGTACGGCAAGCAATCGCCTATGCGATTAACCGCCCGGCGATCGTCCAGGCATTTTGGGGCGATTTGGGCCAGCACGATCCCCACTTCATTCCTCCGCCTCTCTCCTGGGCGCGGGCAACGAATCTCAAAATTTATCCCTACGATCCGCAAAAAGCAAAACAACTCCTGGCCCAGGCCGGTTATGCCAAAGGATTTGATCTGGAACTCTGGTATATGCCAGTTTCCCGCCCTTACTTTCCGACTCCCAAACCCATCGCTGAAGCTTTTGCCGCTGACCTGAGCGCTATTGGTATCCGCGTGAGTCTCAAAACCAAGGATTGGGCCGCCTACCTGGCTGATCGCCGTAAGCCGCCCGGTTATCAGTCGTTTATGCTGGGCTGGACGGGTGACTTTGGCGACCCGGATAGCTTTTTGTATCCCCACTTTGGTCCGGGGGGTACCAGTGATTTAGGGAACTGGAAGAATGAGCAGGTTTTCCAACTTCTGAATCAGGGGCGGGCAACAGGCGATCGCGCTGCCCGTGCTAAGTTTTACGCCCAGGTTGATCAAATTTTGCATCGGGAAGTCCTGCGCCTTCCCATCGTCCACTCTCAACCGCTGCTGGCAAAACGCAAAACGGTTGAAGGTTGGATTCCCAGTCCGCTTGGGAGCGAACCCTTTGAATTAATTCGTAAGAAATAGTTGCGCCATTTTTGGAAAAATCGGATAGATTGTTCACCTAAATATCCAACTCCCTCAATTTCGATTGGTCGTTCCCACACTAAGGGGGCAAGTTTTTTGCTCATGCAACCTCATGATTGAAAGTTTAATTTGCGGAAGTTGGTATTATGGCTGTCGCCAAGTTGCTCAGAACATTGGGTTGAAGAAGGGCGTGGGGCTTCGCTCCCAGCCAGGGGTTCCGCCCCTGCACCCCATCGTGAGCTTAGTGGCTATGGTTGACGGCTAATTGATTGCACTCAAAGCTGTCAAGCTTTCGGGTGTTGGCTCTGTTGAATAAAAGCCGTGTAAGGAGATGGAGTCTTGAGTTTCGTGCCTTTACCCAATCGCCTTAATGAGGTAGGTCAATCGCGTTCAATTAAAGCGCATTTGCTGAACTGGGCTCCGGGGGCAATCGCGCTCAGTTTAACAGCCATCATTCCGCTGGGGGCAGGGCTGGAACCCTGCGTGGCCCAAACCCCATCCCCAACGTTTCCATCGGCAACACAGAGTGTCAACCTTCTGGTTGTCGATTCAGCAAATGGCAATGATGAAACCGCCAATGGAAGCGATTTTGCCCCGTTTAAGACGATTACGAAAGCATTGCAGGAGGCCCAGTCTGGTACAGTTATTCAGTTGATGCCGGGCACCTACAGCGAAGAAACCGGGGAACGCTTTCCGTTGCAATTGAAACCGGGCATCGCTATTCAGGGAGATCCGCGAAATCGAGGACTGGAGGTCATCATTAAGGGGAGTGGCTTTTTTCTGAGTCCAACCTCTGCCCGTCAAAGTGTTACGGTTGTGGCGGCGAACCAATCTTCCCTGGCGGGTGTCACGATCATTAATCCCCATGCTCAGGGGTATGGACTGTGGATTGAGTCCACCAGTCCTACGGTGACTGACAATACTTTCATCATGAGTGGGCACGATGGTATTTCTGTGGTTGGAAACAGTGCCCCTCTGATCCGGAACAATTTCTTCTCCCAAAACGGGGCGAGTGGTATTACCATCTACGGAACTTCGCGACCAGAACTGCGGGAAAACATTTTTGAGCAGAATGGATTTGCCATTAATGTGAATGGAAATGCAATGCCGTTGATTATTGGCAATCGCATTACTCAAAACAAGGATGGGGTAATTGTGCAGGCAAAAGCCCGTCCGATTCTGCGCAACAACTCCATCGAAGGCAACCAGCGGGATGGGCTGGTGGCGATCGCCCAATCTCAGCCGGATCTGGGTAAAAGAGGGGAGCCAGGTGGTAATTTCATTCGCAATAACGGTCAGTTTGACATCAATGCCACAACCAGCCAGCCAGTGCTGGCCTTTGGTAATGAGTTGATCAAGACAGCAGGACTCATCAATGTGAGTGGAGAAGAGCTGGCAATGGCTCCTGTGGCAGGAGGGGGTGATACCCCAGTTATCAGGCCACCGGCTCCAGATTCTGCATCAGTGAACTCAACGCAAACCCCTACTACCATGCCAGCCGTTGCTGTGCGGGCGGCCACCTCTGCCCCAACGGACTTTCCTAAACCGCCCACCGTATCGACTCCAACGGCGATCGCTCCCATCCCATTTGGAGAAAAACTTTCAGAAGGCACCCCAAACAGAGGGAAGCAGGGAGGGGCGATCGCCTCTCCCCCCATTCCTGCTCCTCCATCCACCCCAACACCAGTTGCCACGTTTCCGATGTCGGTCAGCCAGCAACCATCCCCTCAACCAGTAACAACCCTTCCCGTTGCTGAACCTGCTCCTTCTTTCCCAGTTCCCACCGCTCTTTCTGGCAAAGGAGCCGATTTTCAGCCCCGTCGTCCGATCCAAATTGTCAGAATTGCAACCCCTGAAACAGGGAATTCGAAAACATCGGAGCTTCCCGGAATTTCCGCAGGCCCCTTTCCGGTCCCTCAGGAGGTCGCAGAATCCAAATCCACTGGAAGACAACCCGCCAAACCCACTCCTCATCCATCTGACCAACCCACTCCTGCACAACCAGACTCATCCATACCTCCGGTACGCGCGACCCAACCCGCGATACCGCGAATTGGTAGGGCAATGTCGTCCCAAACTCCTCCTGCTCCGTTACCCTCCACTTCTGGGGGGGGGGGGGGGGGGGGGGGGGGGGGGGGGGGGGGGGGGGGGGGGGGGGGGGGGGGGGGGGGGGGGGGGGGG
>JAIMBL010000231.1 GCA_023511615.1 Leptolyngbyaceae cyanobacterium HOT.MB2.61 | reverse complement strand
ATTGTCATCTATCATGAATCAATAGTAGATCCATTTTACATGGAAGATGTAAAAGTTATTTTCTTACAAGTCCTTAGTATAACGAAACAACTCTCCTGATGTGTTCACATGAGCATCTCGATAGGTGAGTAACGCAATCGTGTCTGAGAGCTTGTTCACGGCAAAGTCTTGAGCGTGAATGTGCGGTGGCTCCGGATCACTTGGCAATGACATCAGCTCATCATCAAGCGTGTAGGTTGCTCCTGAACGACCGAACTCTTTGAAGTCAGGAGCAAGCAACTGTGCCAAGTGCTCTCGATTTCTACGACACTCAGGTTGGTGAAGTTCACACTCTAGTTTGCGCAGTGTGGCCAGCAGTGATAGGTTCTCCATCGGATTACTCCATGACATCGAGTGAAGAGTTGATCCATTTCATCGGTATTCCCCAGATTCCATGCTTGAAAAAGCGATCGCCACTTTGTCTAAACCCCACTTTCTGATAAAAGCCAACGGCTGCTTCTGCGGCGTTGACGGCAACTTCATTCAAATCGAAGCTACATCGGGTGAAAAGTTCTCGACCGATTCCTTGCCCAGGAAATTCTCTTCGGACAAATAGTAATGACAAATGATTGCCTCGCTTAAAGGCAATAAATCCAACAATAATTTCATTCCACGTTGCAACTAGCGTTTTCTCATCGCTCGAGATTCTGTCTCTTAATTCCTCTGGATGACAAATCTGTAGCCATTCGGCAACACTTTCTGGTGTGCCATCTGTAAGTTCCCATAGAACCGCAGAAGCCCACATACAACCACTAATTTGATGCTCGTCTCCAATCTGCGGAAGTCTGTAGGTAACTGTGTTCATGGTTGTATGTAAATAACCTTTCAGCAACACCAATCTGAAAGGAGTAATGGTTGGTTGCTTTCCTGAAGACTAAAACGAAGCGGTTTAACGATTGAGTTCAGCGGCGGCAAGTAACTTGGGCATCTCTACCGACCATCTTTATTCCGCCGCTGCAACGATTTGTTATACGGCGTTTCTACTCGACCAAACTCAACCTTTCTAAGCTGACAATTTAGGCAAACAGTAACCTACCTCTAGGTTCTGGAATGGGTCGCCCCAACTCTTGTGCAGTTTCAATCCATTCTTGAATCACAACTTCGGCATTTTGCACGGCATCCTGATAGGTTTCACCATCGGCTGCACAACCGGGTAGTTCAGGTACTTCAACAATGAAAGCTTGATCGATCTCACTCCAGTAAATAATCAGTTCGTACTTAATCTTCATCTTGACCTCCGAGTTGATATCTCAAAATTATGTCGCGGACTTGTTTGACTTGATAAACTTTGGCTTTGCCTTGCTTGGGTTGGAGATTCAAAATTTCCTCGATACCATCTTTAGAAAAAATATGGTGGCTTCCCCGTATTCGCTCATCGAAATCGAGCGCGCGAAGCAGTTGACAGAGTGGCTCAAAGGGAATGTTGGCATCGGAAGTTCCCAGCAGGATTTTGACCAATAGTTTATCTCGTTGGCTCATTTTCCCTCCTCCGCTCCCCGTTCTGCTAATTCTTGCTTCAATTTCTGGCATTCTTCTGCCAATGGAATCCCCAACTCTGTCGCTAACTCCAACGCCTGCTGACAATACTGCCGCGCTACCTCGACCTCACCCAAGGCTTGATGCAGTTCCGCCAAATTCTTGAGGGCTGCAGCTTCACCATCGCGACTACCAATCTCTTGAAAAATCTGCAGTGCAGTTTGGTTGTTGGTTAAAGCTTCTGGATACTGCTCCAGTTTGAGTTGAGTTGCTCCCGTGTTGACAAGGTCAGCGCCTTCACCCTGACGATCACCAATCTCCCGACTAATCACCAAGGCTTGCTGATGGAGGTCAATTGCCCGCTCATACTGCCTCAAATTGTAGTATGCACTCCCCAGATTGCCTAGGGCATTGCCTTCGCTGTGACGATCGCCAATCTCCCGCGTGATCGCCAGAGATTGCTGAAGGAAGTCGATCGCCTGCTCATACTGCCCCAAAATGCGGTACGCATTCCCTAGATTGCCTAGGGCAGCGCCTTTGCCCTTGGGATTGTCAAGCTCCCGCGAGATCGTCAGGAGTTCCTGATAAAGGTCGATCGCCCGCTCATACTGCCCCAACCTGTAGTATGCGTTCCCTAGATTACCCAGGGCATTACCTTCGCCACGGAGATCTTCAAGCTCCCGCGAGATCGTCAGATATTGCTGAATATAGTCAATCGCCCGCTCATACTGCCCCAATCTGTTGTATGCAAGCCCCAGATTGCCTAGAGAAGAACCTTCGCCACGGCGATCACCAATCTCCTGTGCAGTAGACAAAGCCTTCTCATACCATTCAATAGCTCTATTCGGATTCCCTAGGCAATTATTAGAGTTACCTAGATTGAGAAAACACCTGATTTGTACGCTTGAAACGTCCTGAGCTAAGCGATCGCTAATTTTAATCAGCTCTTGATAATTACTCCAAATGAATAATTGCTGATGCAGCGCTTGATTCGTTGTCTCAAGGTTCTGCATATAAATCTCGCCTGCTTTTTCCCAATCCTCAACTTCACAGTAGTGGTCAAACGCTTCCAAATAGCCGCGCACAGTTTCCAGGTTAGGTGCATTGGCAGCAGGTTCGTAGACGGTCAACCAGAGGTGAGCGGCTTGGCGTTCCGACTGATGCCACATCTGAGGATCAGCCTTGAGCAAATCATGGGCAACAGCCCGAACAAGGTTATGTTGGCGAATCAAAAACTGATTTTGGTGGATGCCTTCTCGTTCCACAAACGCCCGTTCATGCAAGATCTGATAAGCCTGCTGCCGTCGCTGGGAGGTCTGCTCTTCAAGCATCGACAGCCAAAACGTTTCTAGAACGGGACGGCGATAAACCGAACTGCGACAGAGCAACTCCAATGCATTGGGAGGCAACTGCTTCAGCGACAGTTCCACTCGACGACGAACTCGCTTTTGCAACGCTTGATTATAGAGTTCTGGTCTAACCCGTTCCGCTTGCAGTTCCCGTGCGACTTGTTCAAACTCATTGCCGTATCGTTCCCAATACTTTGCCACATTGCCAGCAAACGGCGCAGCCAGAATCTCTTTGGCAATTACCTGCAACACCAACGGATGACCTTCATAGATTTGCCCAATGCGTCGCAAATGGCTGGAATTGCTGTCATCCACCCTCAAGCCATTCTTAGCAAAGAGCGCTAAATGCTCATTCCATTGCAGATCATCTGGCTGATACGCCAACAACCCCTGTAACGTAATCGCCTGCCAACAATTGGGATAGCGCTCCTCGAATTCTGCCAACGAACTCGGCAAGGCTTGTGCCGTTAATACCAACCGACTGGCAAAATTCGGCTCTGTCAAACAGCGTTGAAGAAAGGTTCCCCAGTGGTGATCGGCAAATTCCGTTTCAGTCGGCTGTTCAGAACTGAGCAATCGTTCGAGCGAATCGACCTGAAGCCAATAGCGACTACTGTTCAGTTTTCGGATTAGCCGCTCCATCAGACGTTTGGGGTCATTACGTTCCTGTGGATCGAGGTCTACTTCACCCAATTTCGCCAGGAGTTCTGCCGCAACCGAGACAAACTCAACGCTCTGCCCCTCTAAAATTTCCAGATATACCCATTGAAACGAAGGATCACCCTGCCAAGCTTGGCTGGCAAGACATTCTCCGAGTGCCGTCTTCCCGATCCCTGAAATACCCGTAATCCAAAGAATTCTTGTCCGTCCATGTAGTTTAGGCAGACATTCATCAATGATTGCCTTGCGCCCTACCCAAGTTTGAGGATTGTAGATCGATAGCAATGGTGGCTTAGGTATCAGCTTGCCCAATTTCCACCGTTTCTCTAATGCCCCTTCAAAACTGGTTTTGCTGACTTTCTCCCCTAAAGCCTCAGAAAGCAAGTCCCACAGTTTCTTACCCTCGTTTTTGATGTGCTGAGGCGCATAGCCTTCCATACGCTCATACCCCTTACCAGCCAGAGACTCACGCAAAATCAGGCGCTGAATATCCGTTAAAGGGTTGCCAACCTGGACAAGAAGCACTTCATCAGCAATCTGGATAGCATCTTCTGGGGGCATGGCTTAACGCAAGACGTGAGGCAGGAAAATCATCTCAATCATAACCTTACTTTTTCGGAATTTCTCGTAACGACAGGGCTGGCAGGGGTTGCGAGAATTGGGTCATCGAGTTCACAAGGTCATTCCAATGAATCAACAACAGCCCACATTAACCCATCAAGCTACCTCACCGATTGCTCCGATCGATCCCACCCCGATTATCCAATCTGAATCCCCAACAGCGGTGATTTTAGCGATCGCGATCCTGATTTCAATTCTCACCAGCGGCATCACCGGATTGGTGCGCGTGATTGTGATGACTCGATCGTTTCGCTAATCAATTTGGGGTGATCGTGCTTTGGAAGAGATGCGATTACCCCAAGTTGAATTCAGAAATATTCTGGTTCCAACAGGTACGCTCTCAACCATACCCCCACCGATAGCTGGAGCCGTATAACGGTCGCGCTCACCGGACGCAAGCAACCTTCGTAACTAATCGACCATATCATAACGTTCCGGTGCAGCGCGGTTGTTATGCAGCGACGCTACATCAGTGTATTTAGGGTTTCAAGACTTCTTTTGCACCTTCAATAAAAAATTTGGCAACAAGATGATCAATCATTTTCTCTAAAGCTGCAAAACTACCTGCTTTGACTCCTCTCAGAATTCGAGATTTCAACTCTGGATCTTTTTCAACTTGATCCACAGCCTTTGCTCCTAAAACTCTAGGGCTATCACTAGGATAATCTGCTGACAGTTGATTTAGTAAAGCTTTGATGTCTTTAGAAGCCTGTGCTAGATCTTGAGAATTGTTAATTTGGGTGCCAATCTTATCACCCATGACTTTATCGCCTGCAATGTTATCACCTAAGCCATATTGATTAATTGTATTTTCCATCATTAGCTTTTGATTTTTGAGGATTTCTTGGTGTCGAAGACTCAATAAAAATTGAATTTTCCTGTCGTATGCTTCTTTTGCGTCGGGGTCACCAAAACCACCTCCACTTTCTATTAATGATATGAGGTGCTCAAGTTCGTCGTCTATGTCTTCCAAACTTCTTCCTTCCATTTACTCTCCAAAGGCATTTATATGAGACAGAACAGTTCATCTAAGTGCTGTCCTACAATTTGCTAACCAGCTTGTCATACTCTGCGTGTGTCCCAATCCAAAACCAAGAAATACCGCCGTCTACTTCCACACCTAAAGCGCGGTAGCTTAACCCTGCTCGAACTAACCAATACTTTTTACCCAACTTCTTGAAATGCAACGATGGATGAGATGGATCGGCTTTGAGCAACTCGTAAGATTGATCAGCAGTTCGTTGAACACTTTCGGGTAAAGCGTCATAGCATTGCCAAAACCGTCGGGTTGCGTAGTGCATTAGATTTCTCGGCAATGTCCCGCTTCAAACTCAGCGATCGCCTCCTGAGCAAACGCCTCTAATTTACCGTCTTCAATATCTTGCTCTATCTGTATATCCCAGCGTTCGTAATCTAAATCAAGGAACCACAGCCTTAACTGCTCAAACTCACTAGATGGCAATGAAAGAATTGCTGCTTCAATTTGCTCAAGGTTTGACATAGTCAGTTACCCCTCTCTGTCCTTGAGAAAATTATAGCTTCATCAGAAGGAGCACTATGTGTATGATCTGTCGAGCTTTGCGCTGCCCACCTCTTGACCGCTGACCGCTGAATTTACTGCTATGTCCCGACCGAAGACTAAGAGAATCTATGCAAGCCGTGAGAGGCAAGAAGAAACCTCCGATACCCTTGAGGATAGGATGTTTCACTTCCACTCAACGATAAATCTCGGAGGCTAGTATGAAGATTCTCGCAATTGACCTAGGAAAATTCAAGAGCGTGGCTTGTGTGTTCAATACCGAAACCAACCAAGCTGAGTACGAGACGATCACCATGCAACAAGTTGCCCTGAAAGACTTGCTGCAACGGAAACAGCCCCAGAAGGTGGTGATTGAAACCTGTACTAATAGCAACTGGGTGCATGACATTTGCCGAGAACATGGCTACGAAGTTTTGGTTGCCAATCCCAATCAAGAGGCATGGCAATGGCGCAACGTGAAGCGCAAAACGGACAAGGATGATGCGCTCAAACTCGCTAAACTCGCTGCGCTTGAGCAAATTAGCCCTGTTTATGTGCCTGCCCCCCAAACTCGCCAGTACCGACGTTTGGTGAAATACCGCAAAACCCTGGTCTGGCGAATGAACCAAATTAGGAACAGCATTCGGGCGCTCTTGATGGCGCAGGGGTTAACGATGCCTGCTCGAGCCAAAGCTTGGACGCTGGAGGAACTCGCAGAATTAAGCAAACACCGCAAACCATTAGCCGAGTGTGGGATTAACGAGTTATGGAAAGGAGAACTGGATGTGGAATTGACCCTGCTCGATGCGTTGGAAGAGCAACACGAGCAAGTTGAGAAGCAACTCAATCAACTGGCGAAACAAGAAGAACGAGTTCAACTGTTGATGACGATTCCAGGAGTTGGACGACGAACCGCAGAGGTGATTGTGACAGCGTTGGACAAACCGGAACGCTTTGCCAATGCTCGGCAAGTTTCTGCTTATGCGGGATTGGTGCCAGACCAGCGCCAATCCGGGCAAACCAATCGATTAGGCGCAATTACGCGCAGAGGTTCAAGGCTACTGCGAGGTGCATTAGTCGAAGTGGCATGGATGTTGTTACGCTTTAACCTTTGGGCACAGCAAACCTTTGAGCGCATTTGTGGTGGACAGAAAACCCGCCGGAAGACCGCCATTGTTGCTCTGGCACGAAAGCTGCTGGTCAGATGTTGGGCAATGCTCAGAACTAAACAACCCTGGAATCCAAATCATGACCCAAATCAAACGGCTGTTGTTTGATGACCCATCAAATGGCTGACTGAAATAGAGATCGTTTGGATGAGCGACGTCGTAGAGATTGATGGGTCAGATTGGATTTTTGAAGTCCGTGAGCTTGGAGTTATGCATAATTGAAAAGATTGACTAAGCGAATAAGCCACGCACTTTTGTAAAGACTCTTGAGACAATGCACTCATTACAGATTTAGCAATGAAACTGTAAATCGCATTGACAACTCGGATAGTCGGTTAGAAACCAAACTGATCTCATCAATCGTAGACGCAAATAGACGAACTGGCATCATCTTTTGGATAAGATGAGCACTCGATCCTGCCCAAAAATGGTAGCTAATTGGAAAAAAGAAATGCTAACGCCTGATTGACACCCCCACGGCTTCATAGTAGTCGGCATAACGACCAAGCTCACCGGACGCAGATAACCTATGCAGCTTAACCGATTAACTTGCGGCGTTCCGGTGCAGCGACTTTATGGGGAGACAGGACTGAAGCAGAGGGTATAAACTCAGCCTCAGGACTGGGAAGCAGGGTGGGAGACGACTATGCACGCGAGGGACATTCGATGTC
>JAIMBL010000230.1 GCA_023511615.1 Leptolyngbyaceae cyanobacterium HOT.MB2.61 | reverse complement strand
TCAGTTGAGTTAGCCACACTTTGAGGGGCTAGAAGCTGGCTTTAAGGGGCTAGGGGCTAGTGTTCCGTCAGGAAAATTTTGACGGGTCACAGATCCTCAAAATTCAACCTCCATTAACTCCCTGGGCATTCGCTACCCGTCAAATTTGATTTGACAGAGTACTAGGGGCTGAAGTGTGGTTTATGCATTTGAAACTCGCTGTAAGAGCCGCAGTAGAAAGCATGCTGCAACTTGTTCAACTTAACAGACAGGAGCTTTTGCTGCTGGCCCGGGTCGTGCAACCGCACTGTAACGATCCTCGGTGTTGCTGTAAAGCAGGATGAATTGAAACGAAGTTTCAAGCATCCAGCGCTTTTTTCATCCATAGATTCAGCAACACCCCAATCCTCAGGCCCATGGGGATAGGGGGCAGTAGGTGGTGATGGTGGTTGTATGCTTTATTCCCTACCTCGGCTGAAGGGGTAACTTGACTATGAAGCAAGTTTGTCCAGAAGCACTGGTGGCTTGAATCGAACCGTTCAGGCGATTGACCAGCTGCCGCACCAAGGCCAACCCCAGACCAGTCCCCCTTTGCTTCCAGGGGTCAGTTTTGGGAATCCGATAGAATTTGTCAAATATGTGAGCCAGTTCAGTGGCAGGAATATCGGAGCCAGAGTTGCAGACACTCAAGCAGAGGGTTTCTCTTTCTGCCCAAACCTTTAGCCGAATCGTAGATTCAGGATTACTGTGTTTGCAGGCGTTGTTCAGTAGTTCCAGCAAAATCCGCTTCAGGCTGGAAATATCACAAATGAGGAGAGGTAATGGGGGAACACACTCAATCTGGAGGATTCGTTGCTGAAACTGGGTTTGGTTTTGTAGGGATTGCAGCCATTGGTTCAGCCAGGGCTGGAGCTGAATTTCTGTAGGGTTAAGAGGCTGATCGCCCGATTCTAACTGCTGTAAGTTAAGCAAATTGTCAATCAGTTCAATTTCTCGTTCACACTGATCACGCAGGATCTTCAGGTAATCGAAGGTTTTCTCAGAGGGGATGGAGTGCTTTCTGAGAGACACCTCCAGCATCTGAATCGCCATTTTCATGATGGCTACGGGGGTCCGAAGTTCGTGGGATATGGTGCTGAGGAAATCATCTTTAAGCTGGTTGAGTCTTTCCAGGGCGTTCACCTGGGATTGGGAGGCTTCGTACAGTCTGGCCTGGCGAATGGCGATCGCGCACTGGCTGGCTACCTGCGTGATGAGTTTAACCTCAGTGTCACTAAAGACATGGTAGGTCTGGTCAATGACGGCCAGGTAGCCAATGGCTCCCGGCTCAATACCACAGGGATTTTGTTGGCTCCCCTCCTGGATCGATTCGCAGAAGGCGGGGTCGAGGAAAATTGGACAAAGAAGCTTGGCGGCAAAGCGATCAAACAGAGTTGGGCAGGCCATGTCCCCTGTTTCAGCCGTTTGCAGATAGGCGACTCGACCGTTTTCATAAGCTGCAAAACATTCACCTGACAACAGGCGATCGTGAACCCTGGGAGTATCTGCCACTACCAGCACCTGCCCGATCGCCGAGCCTAACTCCGCATGGGTAAATTCGTATTGAACCGTAGCCGCTGTCCGGTCAGCATTGTATAGAGCAGCACAGCAGTAGTCCACTTTGAGAACGCTGACTAATTCGCGTACAGCCGTTTGCAGAATCTGGCGCTCATCCAGGGAATCGCGGATACGGTCGGTGATGCGCTTCAATACGGCAGCAAAATCCAGAGCCTGTTCCAGTTGCCGGGTTCGCTCCTTAATCTGCCGCTCCAGATTAGTATTCAATCGCTGCACCTGCTGATAAAGCTCTGACTGTTGAATGGCGATCGCCACTTGAGTTGCCAGCTCTTGCAGCAGTTCCACCTCAAATGGTTGCCACTTTCGAGGTTCTTTGCAATGGTGGGCAATTAACAATCCCCAGGGTTTGTCTCTCTGAATAATGGGCAGCACCAGGTTGGCCCTGACCTGGTATTGAGTCAGCAGATCCCCATAGCACCGGGTTAAACCTGCATTGGCAATGTCTTCAACAGCTCGACTGAACGCCGCAATTCCTCTCTTCCTATAGCTTTCTTCAAAACAGGGGTCTTTGATAGTTGTTCCCAGGATGGAAAGCCACCCCTCACCCACCGACTCCACCACAACTACGCCACTCCAGTTTGGCTCAAAGCGCAGAATGATGACGCGATCGGTCTGGAGAAAGTGGCGCACATCCGCTACCGCAGTATCCAGGATTGTTTGCAAATCCAGGGACTGGTGAATCCTCCAGGTGATTTTGCTGACCAGACGCTCTCGTTCTCTCTGCCGCTGAATCTCCAGCATCTGTACTTTGTCAACAGATGGAGGCTCTACTACAGATATCGATTGAACTGGCATCGATTCTGGTTGAACCTCAAGGTTGCCAGGCTGGGGAGCTTTCATTGCGACAGTGATTCCAAATTCAGGCAGTTCTGCTAATCCCAGGATTCCCCAAATCCCTGAGTAGTAACCTGTATTTCTAACCCATACCGGGGATCAACCCACCTCCAAGTTTTTTGATGGCAGCATTGGCAACATCGGCGTAGCGCAATTCCCCACAGAGGATCTGCCCAATCCGTTCGGTGGCAGCGGGCCGCTTGACCCCCATCTTGTAGCCAACTCCAGGCATTCGGTAGAACAATCCTGCCAGTCGCTGTGCCCAGACCATATCTGTGCCCCATTCATCATTGATGACCTGGCTGTAGGTCTCCAGGGCATTTGGGTTTCCTGCCAGTGCCTGATTGATCGCTTCTGCCGCTTTTACCCCGGTAAACATTGAGGGGCGAATGTCTTCTGCTGTAAAGGGATCTGCTACACAGGCGGCTTCCCCTGCGAGAACTGCGTTTTGGGTGTGAAGCTTCTGGCTGCCATCCCACAGGCAAATGGGATGAAGAAATTGCCGGCTCGTCTTCATATCCATCCCAAATTTCTGGGCATATTCGGAGAGCAATTTTTGCAGGTCGGCTGGCTCACCTCCCCGAAATGTTGCGACACCCAGGGAGTAACCGTTTGACTTGGGAAAATTCCAGATGTAGCCGTTTTTCACCATCCCAAATTCAAAGTGGACGTTGGTGAGATCCACACTGGACATGGTTGCTTCTAAGGAGACACCCAAACGCTGTTTTGCCTCTTTGAAGCCGAGCCATTTCCGGGTTGGCCCTTTGGCCCCATCGGCGGCAATCACATAGCGCCCGGTTACTGGACCATTGACGGTGTTGACCTGCCAGCCATCGTTCTTAAACTCAATTCCTGTAGCTTCGGTATTATCCCGGAGTTCGGCCCCCTGCCGCTGAGCCTGCTGGACTAAGAAGTGATCAAATACATCGCGCCGTACCATCCACATCGGTTCTGAGGTTAGCAGTCGGGCACTGACTGGATCTTCCAGCTTCCAGGTGTAGCGAACATTTTCAACTTTGAGATCAATGGCAGGGGAAAAGTCAAAGTCAAACCATTGGGCGATCGCAGGAGAAACCCCTCCACTGCAAGGTTTGTAACGAGGTAGAGCCTGCTTTTCTAAAATCAGCACCGAGCGCCCACGCTTAGCTAGATGATACGCAGCACTTGCCCCAGCGGGACCCGCTCCTACCACAATGCAGTCAAATATCATGCCAGATTTCTCCTTATTGATATCACGCAAACTGCTTTTTTGCTTCTTATAGCTGTCGCCTGGTTGCTTAGGACATTGGATTTGAGGGATGTGAGGGGGCACAGGCCCCAGCCAGGGGTTCCAACCCTGCACCCTGTCCTAAGCTTAGTGACTATGGCTATACTTGCGTTCTCAGACAATTTAACAGCTATTACTTGAGGAAACCACTGCTTCCGGCATTCGCTCATAGAAGCAACAAGTGGAAAATGGCATGCTTGAGGAAGAATTCAAATTCTCTGTAACGATGAGCTATGTGCAGATCGTGTAACAGCCCCAGTTGTGCAATTCACAAGATATACGGAGTACAAAGTTTCCATGAGGATTTTAGGATGTGACTATGAATGTTTTATGAAGTGATCATGCTCACTTTCCTAACTGCTCAGATGAGGTAACTATGGTCTGGCAAATCTGCATTCGGTATCCAAATGGACAGGAGCGGGTGCTGCGCTCCTGCAAGAATCGGGAAGTCGCACTCAAATATGTCGATGCTATCTACGCCCAGGGGTATCCAATGCATGTTGCTTACATCGTGCGTCAGGTTGAAACCCATAGTCCCTTTCTGTCGAATTCCGGGTATGAGCCCCTTCAACTAGCCTAGTAGAACGTGGCGTAAATCAACCGACCATTCTCGCTCCCGACTACCAACTCCCTGCTCCCTTCCAATGGTCGCCAAACTTGCGTCAAAGAGTGCTGGAGCGATTCTGTTGTTCTCCTAACCAAATTTAGCTAATTTGAGCTGGCTTTCAGATTGCAAGTTGGGTCACGAACTTTACAACCTTTCCGTTTAAGTTGGAAGCATGGCTGGGTAAAACTAACAAGGTAATGATGAGTGGCGCTAGCCACCATCATTAACAACTCAAAAATCATTACGATTTGGGCACCACCCCATGGTTGAAAGAGCAGAAGAGACAGGTGATCGCTTCATTGGTGCCGTTTCAATTTCACTAGCTGCCAGAAAGGTACTGAGGTGGTTGATAACATAATTACTTTCCTTTAAAGAACGAGCAGCTTCTTCTCGAAACGACTCACGGGCAGACTCAAATTCAGCAATTAAAGCAGCCCGATCTCCTTCAGCTAAAAGGGTTGCAAGGCGATCGCCCGTTCCTACGAAGCGGCGAATAGCCTCACATCGTTCTTTCGAAGCCAACAGAATGTCTACGTAAAGTGCGGCATCTTGGGCCAGCAAACGACTGATCGTATTAATTTCGGTGCGGTAAAGTGGGCTGGCAAACTCAAGACTGCGTCCAATATCGATGCCTTCTTGCGCCAAAAAGGTACCCAGGCTGAAGTTTGAAAAGAATCGAATGGCCTGTACCGCAACCATCATGCGATCGTGTTCCTCTGGAGAGCAGGTGATCAAATTGCCGCCATCCGCCTCCAGCGAATCCAGCAACCACTGGCAGGCGTCAGGGCAACGGCCCGGGCAAACGACCACCTTTTGCCCCATAAAGGAGTTGACTCCAGGACCAAACATGGGATGAAGTCCGACAACTGGGCCTGAGTGGTTTTCCAGCATAGCCTGAACCGCATCTGCCTTAGTACTGGCAATATCGGCAAGGATGGCAGTCGGCGGCAGGTACTGCGCAACCTTGCGAATTACGGCCAGGGTGGCTTTTAACGGAACACAGATCAGCACTAAGTCTGCAGTTCCCAGCAAAACATCCGCCTTATCCCAGTCATCATGTTCCAACACACTGACTTGATGCCCCAGGGCAGAAAGGCGATCCGTAAAGAAGCAACCCATTGCGCCCCGGCCACCCACAACGGTGATATTGCGGGGCTCAATTCTATGTTGCAATGACGGTTCGCTGGCTAAGGCTGACATACAGCCTACAACGATGCTGTTCCAGGTGGATTCTGGAACACCTGCCTGGAGAAGCAGCGATCGATAACTGGAGAATTGTTCCTGGATCGTAGGGGTTCCAGATGCAGCGAGGATGGAGATCCGCTCGTTCAGGAGTTGAATCAGAGTTTGATCAATCTGCCGCAGCTTTTCAGAAATAGTCATATCAATCATCCATGCTGAAGTTTCAGCATCCCAAAGAATAAAAATCCTGCCCTCTTCTCTTGCAGAAGAAGGGTTGGGGATGAGGGCATTTTCAGAGCAATTATTTAGCCCTACAGATTCCCTCGCAATGCCTGTTCCCGTTCCAGGGCAACAAAGAGAGATTTAAAGTTTCCAGTTCCAAACCCACGTGAGCCGTGACGTTCGATAATTTCAAAGAAGAGGGTGGGGCGATCGCCAATCGGTTTGGTGAACAGTTGCAACAGATAGCCATCCTGATCGCGATCAACCAGAATTCCTAACTCTGCTAGCTTCTCAACTGGAACATCAATCTCTCTGACCCAATCTTCCAACCCTTCGTAGTAAGTTTTGGGAATGGGAAGAAACTCAACTCCAGCCTGCCGGAGTTGAGTCACAGTATGAGCGATGTCATCCGTTGTCAATCCAATATGCTGGATCCCCGGCCCATTATGAAATTCCAGGTATTCATCAATTTGGGATTTACGCCGACCTTTGGCAGGCTCATTAATGTTGAAAATGGTTTTGTTACCGTTCTGCAATACCTTTGACATCAATGCGGAATATTCGGTTGAAATCGTATGTTCATCGAAATGCATCCGCACATCAAATCCCATTGTCTTGACAAAAAACTCAACCCAGTGATTCATGGCACCCAGTTCCACATTGCCAACTACGTGGTCAATACTTCTGATGCCAACTGAAGAGGTGGTTACTGAACGACGAGCGACAAAACCGGGTGCAAAATTATTCGGATAGTGGGTGCGATCCACAAATTTGATCAACACATCTCCAAAAGCGCGAATTGCAGAGTACTTTAATACGCCATGTTCATCTTCATGTTCAGTGGGCGGAATAGCTCCAATGGCGCCCCTCTCAACAGCCTGTTTGTAAGCGTTGGCTGCATCCGGGACTTCCAGAGCAACGATCGCGATCGTATCTCCATGTTTCAAAACACTTTGGGCGATCGGATGGTCTGCACTCATGGCCGAACTGACAACAAGGCGAACATCCCCTTGCGCCAAAACATAGGATGTTGTCTTGCGTTCACCAGTTTCTAATCCTCGATAGGCAGTATTTGTAAAACCAAAACACTTAGAATAAAATGCAGCAGCTTGTTTAGCATTGCCAACATAAAATTCAAGGTGATCTAATCCTTCAATTGGACAGAATTTACTCATTTGAGTTCTCCTATCGGCAGCAATGAATATGAAGAGAGTTATTCAGGAAGAAATTTAGTGTTTTGAATAATTCCTGGCAGGCACTCAGGGGCGCTGAATTTCCAATGTATTCTCGGTTTTCAAAGACCTGCCAGTGTATCTACATAGTCTTCATATAAAACAAGTACATTATTAAGATTTGACTTCGGTAAACCAGGAATCTGAGCTGAAGGAGGTTAGTTTCCAGAAAGTCAGCAGGATCTCTGAGACAGGCCTACCATCAGCCACTTCAGAGTCTCGCGAAAATGGTAATTGTCTTTGATCTCAGTATTTATACGATGAATCTGGTAAAAAAATCACATTAAGACGGGGTAGTTCCTTTCGGTTTCAGGACTCTTAATAATCAGCGATTAAACTATGTATTTTCAATAAACTCTCTCAAGAAATACTGGCTTCCCCATCACTTCTTAGGGAGCATGTCACTTTTTCCATGAGTAATTATGCTTAGTTGATGAGTGGTGGCGAACCAATTAACCCATTGAAATAAGCGTAACGATGAGCTATAGCTCTACGCGGGTGCGTTAGGACATCGGAATTAAAGAGGGAGTGGAGGCTTCGCCCCTAGCCAGGGGTGGGGTAGTCTTTTTTATTAAAGGATGAGGAAAAAGTAAGACGCTCTTAACAACTTGCTTGCTCTAAACGAATCTGTTCG
>JAIMBL010000229.1 GCA_023511615.1 Leptolyngbyaceae cyanobacterium HOT.MB2.61 | reverse complement strand
GGGTTTAAGGGGGGGTGGGGGCTTTGCCCCCAGCCAGGGGTTCCACCCCTGCACCCCGTCCTAAGCCTGGTGGCTATAGCTATAACTATAAATCTGGATCAGCACCCATTACCCACTGATCTGCTCGAACGGCTGTTGTGGTTTCTGTAGCCAAAAACACGCACAATTTAGGAAATGCCACACTTTGGCATAACTGTTTCCAACGTGATAATGGATTGGAGGGCATTCATAGAATGTCTCTACGGATGCAATATCGTTTCTGAAAGGTTCATACCAATCGTCCATGCTGATAACGCAGCACTCCGAATAGGGTGGTGGTTTTCCTAGCTTGCCGGTGAAAGAGTAGCTTAAGCTACTCTTTCATCTAAAACAAAATTCCTGGAATATTAATTTTGTTTTGGTGATAAACATCGCTTATCACCAAACTCTCAGGAGAGCCAGGGTGGTGGTCTATTTTCAGGGCAATTTGATCTTTAAATGCGACAGGTCAGGGATTTGAGAGGCCAGAAACCGAATTTATTCTGCCTCCTGGCTCCTGACTTTGCTCTTCCACGGACACTTTGAAATAAACACTTTGAAATAAACACTTTGAAATAAACACTTTGAAATAAATGGAGGGCATGGTGCTGGATGTTCCTCTCTTGAGCCTGTTTGGGATCATGGTGGCGAGTGGGTTCGGGTTCGCTGTGCCCAGTGTTCGCGTCGAAAGCGTTCCGATGCAAAATGTATCGGAACAAAAGCGATCGCCCAATTCTGCCCCGGTTCGCACCAGTCCTCCGACGCTCAAACCTTCGTCCACTTTTACAACGTTCAACAGTCAACCGCTGGACAGGCAACTGAAGCTTTACTTGCGTTACCTGGAAGAGTTTGGCCCACCTGATATTCTGATTGTTGGCAGTTCACGTGCCTATCAGGGAGTCGATCCCCTGGTGCTGCAACAGGTTTTCTCCAGGCGCGGCTATGAGAACGTGAAGGTCTTTAATTTTGGCGTCAATGGAGCCACGGCCCAGGTGGTTGATTTAATCCTGCGGCGGTTGCTGACCCAGGAACAACTCCCCCGACTGATTCTATGGGCAGATGGTTCCCGTGCTTTCAACAGCGGGCGACCCGACCGAACCTACAGCAAAATTCTGGCTTCCCCTGGTTACAAACGGCTGGCAACTGGGATTCGCCCCTCCCTCTCCCCATCGGAAATTAATGAGTTAAAGCCGCTCTGCGTCACAATGTCTTCGCCTGCAGCTTTTACTAAAGCATCCAGCTCTTCCAAGGTAATGCCACCTCAGGCAAATAACCCCCAGTTCTGTATTCAGACAACTCCTCATTCAACCCCATCAGCCTGGGTCATCAAATCCTATCCTCAACCTGCCGAAGGGGCCAGATCTTCTTCGGTACTTGGGTTTAATGCTTTATCTACCCGGTTTAACCCTACCAGCTATTTCCAGCGCTATCCCAGGGTTCCGGGTCGTTATGATACCGACTACATCAACTTCACCCTGCGGGGAGAGCAGACGACAGCGTTCAAGCAGGCAGTCAACTTTGCGCGATCGCGCCAGATTCCTGTTGTTTTTGTAAACCTTCCTCTGACGCAAATCTACCTTGATCCGGTGCGTAGCAGCTACGAACAGCAATTTCGCTCTTACATGCAACAGTTCGCCAATGCTGGGAAATTAACCTTCTACGACCTCAGTCAGCGATGGCCCTATAGCCACGATTACTTCGCTGACCCCAGCCACCTGAATCGTTATGGTGCAGCAGTTGTTTCTACCCAGATAGGACAAAACTTGAAGCTTCCCAAAACAGTAGCCCAATAAACCTGTAGTTTTTTTAACACAGATACGCAATAACACGGAAGAATTCCGAACTAAACATCACCTAGTTGCGGTGAAACACTGAAACTTTACAAAGCTCAGTGTTAGTTTAAAGATTGAGCGAAAGCCTGTACCTTGCTCTAGTCAATCGTTATGGGGTTCTCCTATCTTGAGGGAGAGGCATTTGAACCCACCACTTAGTTGGTTAAGAACGTGATTACGACATCCAACCTCTCCTCTGCTCTTCTTTACGCATCACTGCTTGAGCGCCAGAAGGAACTGCATGTTTCGGAAGAACTGCCGACTCAGCTACCCGCTCAAGCTTCTGCCAAAGACCTTACTGCTCAAATTCACCCATCCGTCACCAGCAAAGCCAAGCGACTGATTGACATTGCAGGCGCTTTGGTCGGTCTGACGATTACCGCAGTCGTGGCCGTTCCCGTAGCGATCGCTGTGCAATTCGATAACCCTGGTCCCATTTTTTACAGCCAGATCCGGTGCGGACTGAGGGGCAAACCCTTCCGCATCTGGAAGTTTCGTTCGATGGTGACGAATGCCGACAAACTGAAGCACCTGGTCAACAACGAAGCCAAGGGTGGCATCTTTAAGAACAGGAATGACCCCCGTGTGACCCGTGTTGGTCGCTTTCTGCGCCGTACCAGTTTGGATGAGCTGCCCCAGTTTTGGAATGTGCTGAAGGGAGACATGAGCCTGGTAGGTACCCGTCCGCCCACAGTGGATGAAGTCATGGGTTACAAGCCCCACCACTGGCAACGGCTCAATGTCAAACCGGGCATTACTGGCGAGTGGCAGGCAAACGGTCGCTCTGAAGTGACCGATTTTGAAGAGGTTGTAAAAATGGACGTTGCCTACCAGCAAAAATGGTCTATCGGCTACGACCTGCGTCTGATCTTGAAGACGATTCAAGTGGTGCTGAACAAGCAGGGTGCCTGTTAGTCGAGGTTTTGATTCTCCTGCAAAATGAACGTTGGGGACAGTCCATTCAGGATTGTCCTCATTTTTTTGATTCCCCTTCAGGAACTGGAGCCTGTCCACTCTTTACCGCTTCCCTTTACAATACTTTAAGGAATTGCGAAGGACAGACAGATGCGAGTTGCGATCGTTGGAGCGGGTCTGGCAGGGTTGGCTACAGCCGTTGAGTTAGCCGATGCCGGGCATGAAGTCCAAATTTTTGAAGCGCGTCCCTTTGTGGGGGGCAAAGTGGGAAGCTGGGTTGATGCAGACGGTAACCATCTGGAGATGGGCCTGCATGTGTTCTTCGGTTGCTACTACAACCTGTTTGACTTAATGAAAAAAGTCGGTGCCTTCCAACATCTACTGTTAAAGGAACACACCCATACCTTCGTGAATCGAGGTGGCCGCCTCGGTACTCTCGATTTTCGTTTCCTCACTGGTGCCCCCTTCAATGGCTTGAAGGCATTTTTCACAACCTCTCAGCTTTCGGTGCAGGATAAGGTGCAAAACGCGATCGCCCTGGGCACTAGTCCTCTCATTCGCGGTCTGGTCGATTTCGACGGTGCCATGAAAACCATTCGCGAATTGGATAGCATCAGCTTTGCAGACTGGTTTCGTAAACACGGAGGCTCCGATGGTAGCCTCAAACGCATGTGGAACCCGATCGCCTACGCCCTTGGCTTCATCGATACCGAAACCATCTCTGCCCGCTGCATGCTTACCATCTTTCAGTTTTTTGCAGCCAAAACAGAAGCCTCCGTATTGCGCATGCTGGAAGGTTCTCCCGATGAGTACCTGCACAAGCCGATCGTGAAATATTTAGAGCAGCGGGGCGTAAAAATCCATCTGCGGCGGCGAGTTCGTCAGGTGTTGTTTGAAGAGAACGCAGGGCAGACTCGCGTGACGGGCCTGGTGATTGGCAGGAGCGACGGTGAAGAGAGCTTTGCCGAAGAAACCATTACTGCTGATGCCTACGTTGCCGCCTGTGATGTTCCCGGTATTCAACGCCTTCTACCCCAGGAGTGGCGTAAATGGAAGGAGTTTGACAACATTTACAAACTAGAAGCTGTCCCCGTTGCCACCGTCCAATTACGCTTCGATGGTTGGGTAACCGAACTGAACGATCCTGATAGGCGCAAACAACTGAAGCAAGCTGCCGGATTGGATAATTTGCTCTACACTCCCGATGCAGACTTCTCCTGTTTCGCGGATCTGGCACTCACCAGCCCCAGTAATTACTACCAGGAAGGGCAGGGTTCTCTGTTGCAACTGGTACTGACCCCCGGTGACCCCTTCATCAAACAAAGTAACGAGGAAATTGCTCAACACGTCCTCAAACAGGTGCAAGACCTGTTCCCTTCTGCCCGCGAGTTGAACATGACCTGGTACAGTGTCGTTAAGCTTGCCCAGTCTCTCTATCGAGAAGCCCCCGGTATGGACTTCTACCGCCCCAACCAAAAAACACCCATTCCCAACTTCTACCTGGCAGGCAGTTACACCCAGCAGGACTATATCGATAGCATGGAAGGAGCCACTATTTCCGGCAAACAGGCCGCCGCCGTAATCCTGGCACCCACTGGCTATCAAGTTCAGGGAACAGGGTTATTTAAGTATTAATACACTGCGGCGCAGGTTCGACAACCATCCTGCGGGGTCATTGCCCTCCACATCAAAACTTAGAACTCAAAACTCAAAACTCCCCCTAATGTCCGACTGGCTAGAACATACGGTTCAAATTGAAGTTGATGCACCAATTGACCTGGTATGGAACCTGTGGTCTGATTTGGAGCAAATGCCCAATTGGATGAAGTGGATCGAGTCAGTCAAAGTCTTGGAAGATGATCCAAAACTCTCCCGCTGGAAATTGGCGAGTGGTGGATTTAACTTTACCTGGCTATCCCGCGAAATCAAGCTGATCCCCCACCAGATTTTGCAGTGGGAATCGGTAGACGGATTGCCCAATCGAGGAGCCATTCGCTTTTACGATCGCGGCGAACAAGGCAGTATTGTCAAAATGACCGTTGCCTATTCAGCACCGGGCTTTTTGTTTCAACTGATGGACAAGCTGTTTCTGGGTCGCATTGTTGAATCAACGCTTTACGCCGATCTGGAACGCTTTCGCCAGTATGTGTTGAAGGCGAAAGGGTCGAGATGAGTGGATGAGTAGATGTGAATTTGCATAAGGTCATAGAGGCTGGATTTACTTCTGCTCAGAGGGAAGGGATTCAGGCAAGTTAATTGCTCGGTGTGAAAGAGTAAAACCTGCCCAACCCCAGCCCAGGGTATTTCCCAAAAATACCATTGCAAATGCTTCTACCTTCAATGAGGTTGGGGTTCATTTGCGCTGCTTATCCATTGCAGATCGAAGGATAGAAGATTATGCCAGCAGAGATTAACCTTGGACCTTTAGGAACGACCCGGACAATCAATAATTTCGTTGGTGACGGCGACCCCAGCGATACCTTTGCATTCAGTCTCAGCCATTCTCAAAACGTCAATCTGTTGCTGACTGGCCTCAGTGCCAATGCTGACCTGCGCCTGTTTCGCGCCAGAAGCAGCGGTGGTTTTCTGGAACCGCTTGAGGAGGTGGCCCGTTCTGAACGCTCATCAAACCAGGATGAATCAATTGATCGAGTGTTGGGACCTGGATTTTATATTGCTGAAGTTTATGAATCTTCGGGAGGTACGAACTACAGGCTGCGCATTTCCAGAAATAATTCCACCAGTGCTCCTCTCAATATTGGAGTTTTGCACGGTGCTCAGGTATTTTCTGGTTTTGTTGGAGATACTAATTCCGCCGATACCTATCGGTTCAGTTTAAGCACTCCTACCAATTTAAACGTGTCATTGGTGGGAATGAGTGGCGATGCAGATGTTAGAGTTGCCCTTGACCGCAACGGCAATGGGGTAATTGACACGGGAGAAACGATCGCCTCCTCCGTACGGGTATCCAATGCTGATGAATCCATTACTTTGCAATCTCTGGCTGCTGGAAACTACCTGGTGCAGGTTTACCGATTTGATAACCACAATACCCACTACCGTTTGGGACTATCAGCCACAGCCGTTGACTCGCCCCAGGCGAGAGTTGACCTGGTTGGACAGTTTGGCACAATTCGGCTACCAGATATCCGCCTGATCAATGATGTGGGGCAGGCTCAGATTCTGGTTTCCAACCAGGGTTCCCAGGTGGGCAACGGACCTGTAACAGTCAGTCTTTATGCTTCCATTGACCCAATCTATGACAGCAATGATGAACTGCTGGCTGTTCAACGATTGAATTTGAATTTGCTGCCAGGGCAATCTCAGACTTACAGCCTCAACTTTGATGCCCCAACAGGGGTAGCACCGGGGTCTTACTATTTGCTGGCCCGGATTGATTCTAATAACGCGATCGCCGAAACTAACGAACGCAACAACACCCTCAACACTCATGTTTCAGCTCCTGGAACGGATGTAGTTCTGGATTGGAACGCGACCCTGTTGAATGCGATTCAAAGTGCAGGAACTCCACCACCGCTGGCAGCCCGTAATCAGGCCATTGTTCATGCAGCTATCTACGATGCAGTGAATGCAATTGCCCGCCAGTACAGTAGCTACTATGTCACCATCAACCCCAATGCGGCGGCAGGTGCCTCAGCGGAAGCGGCGGCAGCAGCGGCGGCCCATCGAACCCTTTCAGCCCTGTATCCAACCCTGTCCCCAACCTTTGATTTGCAACTTCAGCGATCGCTGGCAGAAGTTCCCGATGGATTTGCAGAGACCAGAGGAATTGAAATTGGTCAATTTGTTGCCGATCAAATCCTGGCCCTACGGTCGGGAGATAGGTCGGCTTTAGCTCAGGTTAGCTACACCGCTGGAACGGCCCCAGGTAGCTATCGGGCAACATTTTCCAACAATTTTGTGTTGCTGCCAGACTGGGGACGGGTGACACCCTTTGCAATTCCCAGCCCTCAAGCCATTGGATTGGATGGACCTCCCACCTTTGGCGGTAATGATTATGCGATCGATCTCAATCAGGTACAGATTCTCGGCGGCATCAACAGCACCAACCGCACAGCGAATCAAACCGAGGTCGCCCTCTTCTGGGCCTACGATCGCTCCGATACATTTAGACCGCCCGGACAGTGGAACCAGCTCGCTCAAACCGTGGCTCTACAGGCAGGTACCTCCTTGTTGACCAATGCCCGGTTGTTTGCCCTGCTGAACATTGCCCAGGCAGATGCCGGCATTGTAGCCTGGGAAGCCAAGTTCCGCTATAACCAGCTGCGTCCCGTGACAGCCATCCAGCAAGCCAATCAGGATGGCAACTCACAGACAGTCGGCAACCCCACCTGGCAGCCTTTGTTACCCACACCGCCCTTCCCAGATTATGTTTCCGGGCATTCCACCTTTGGTGCTGCCGCTGCTGGAGTTCTGTCCTACTTCTTTGGGGAAAACTATCAGTTCAGTGTGACTTCCCAGGAAATTCCAGGTGTGTACCGTTCCTTTAATAGCTTCCGGCGAGCCGCCGAGGAAAACGGTATCAGCCGCATCTACGGAGGCATCCATGTGCAATCTGCCAACCAGGATGGCCTACTCGCCGGATATACGGTCGCGAATTACGTTGTCCAGAATTTGTTGGTTTAATACCAATTTATAGCTTTACACAGGTGCGTTAGGAAATTTGGAATTAGAGAGATTAGAGAGGGAGTGGGGGCTTCGCCCCCAGGCAGGGGGTTTCACTCCCTCCACCCCCAAAACCATCTTTAATTTAATTGCACCCAGACGCGATGTGCAACTTTGCCGACCCCCCTCACCCTAAATCCCTCTCCCGTTTTGGGCTACCGTGTATACACAAATCCCCCTTACCCTATTTGAATGAGATGCAGGTGTAGTCAAGGCTAG
>JAIMBL010000023.1 GCA_023511615.1 Leptolyngbyaceae cyanobacterium HOT.MB2.61 | reverse complement strand
GGAAGGGAGGGAAAGGGGGAAAAGTAGGGGAATATTGTGTCTTCACCCCTTTATCTCTTCATCTTTTTTTGACTTTTTCGCCTCTTCATCCCCTTCACCCCTCATACCTTCAAGTTTTGTTAAGAAATTTGGCAGAATGGAGAAGAAAAAGGCATCGACATTTACATGGCATGACCGCAACAACTGCTTCTACAGGTTCTCGAAGTGATACGCAAATCTGGATATGGCAAGGGTTTCCCATTGCCTATCAGGCTCTGGGCACACAGGGACCGGCCGTGGTAATGGTGCATGGGTTTGGGGCATCTCTAGGGCATTGGCGAAAGAATTTGCCAGTATTAGCGGAAACCTGTCGGGTGTACGCCCTCGATTTGATTGGGTTTGGTGGCTCTGCGAAACCAGCTCCCGGTCCACTCCAGCCTGCTGAACAAGTTGAATATACCTTTGAAACCTGGGGGCAGCAAATCGCTGATTTTTGCCAGGAAGTGGTGGGGGAACCGGCCTTTCTGGTAGCCAACTCGATTGGTTGCATTGCGATCATGCAGGCCGCGGTGGGGAATCCCGCGATCGCCCGTGGAGTTGCAATGCTCAACTGTACTCTGCGCCTGCTACATGATCGCCGCCGCGCCACCCAGCCCTGGTTCAAACGCTTTGGGGCTCCCCTGCTGCAACGCCTCCTGAAGCAAAAGTGGATTGGCAAAGCCTTTTTTAATCAGATTGCACAGGCAGAAACCATCCGCAAAATTCTGCTCAAAGCCTACATTCGCCAGGAGGCCGTTACCGATGAACTGGTTGAACTACTGCTAGCTCCTGCGAAAGACCCTGGGGCTGTCGATGTGTTTATTGCCTTCACTGGCTACTCTCAGGGTCCCCTCCCAGAAGACCTGCTGGAAGTGTTGCCCTGCCCTGCTCTAATTATTTGGGGAGAAGATGATCCCTGGGAGCCGATCGCGATCGGTCGTGAACTTGCTAAATTCCCTCAAGTCCAGAAATTTATTCCTCTGGCTGGGGTGGGTCACTGCCCCCAGGATGAAGCTCCAGAGCTGGTCAACCCCATTTTGCAGGAGTGGATTTTTTCGACTACTCAATCGGGCGACAGGGAGTAAGTTCAGTAATTAGCCAACTTTTACCATTAGCATCAGGGATCAGTCCCATACACATCGAATTGAATCCAGGTTTGATGCCACCTCCTTTACAGCGATCGCCAGACACCCTCAGCCTTAAAAACACTAAAGCATCATTGTCTGCCATTGCCCCTCCTGGACCTTTAGAGGTTAGAGCCACCAGTTAACTGGACTGAACCAATAGCCGGAGCCAGAGTAAACAGGTTTCTGTATAAAGAATAACCGATTCTATATGTTCTATTCTTTCTAGACCGGTAAATCGGCACGGGGATTAAAAGTCTCTAACTGGCGAAGTTTTTCGTAGAGTTCCCGTTCTTGAGCGGTCAGGTCGCGGGGGATAACGATCTGAATCTCAACAATCTGGTCGCCGCGATCGCCATCCTCTTTGGGATAGCCTTTTTCTGCTAAACGCAGGCGTTGACCAGAGCGCACTCCCGCAGGAATGGTCATTTTCACCCGACCATCGAGGGTAGGAACTTCCACCTGCCCGCCCAGGACGGCTTCGCTGGGGGTAATGGGTAACTGGCAACGGATGTCACACCCTTCCAGCTTGAAGAATGGATGGGGGGCAATATCAATCTTCAAGTACAGGTCACCTCCGTTGACCCCCTGACCTTTGAGGCGGATGCGTTGCCCGGCCACCATTCCCGAAGGCATGTTCACCTCCAGCGATCGCCCATCCTCCAAGCGAATCCGCTCACGTCCACCCAGGTAGGCCTTCTCCAGAGGTACACTTAACCGCGCCTCGGCATCGCGGCGAGTGGCACGGGGAACACTGTAAACCTTAGTAGTTTTGGTTGTGCCGGGACGGTAAGGGTCGCGGGGGGGAGTGCTGGTTGCGGTGCTGCTCTCCTTAGTGCGGCGGTTCAGGAGTTGATCAACAAAACTGTTGAAGTCGGGAAATTCGCTGAAATCCACTTCCCCCGTAGAGAAGCGATCGCCCCGCCCATTCCAACCGCGGGCACTAGGGCGGGCAGAGGCTCCCTGGAAGCCACGCTGCTGCCAGAACTGGCCAAACTGGTCATACTGAGCGCGTTTTGCTGTGTCAGAAAGGACCTCGTAAGCTTCGTTAATGTCCTTAAACTTCTCTTCTGCGTGTTTATCGCCAGGATTCAAGTCAGGGTGATATTGCCGGGCGAGGCGACGAAAAGCTTTTTTGATCTCTTCAACCGTCGCCTCCCTAGCAACCCCCAAAATGTCGTAGTAGTTCCGAAAGTTTTGCATGGAGTCCAGTATAGCCAGAAGTCAGGGAGGTAGAGGGTAAAGAGTAGAGGGTTGGGAATAAATCTTCTAACCTCAATTACTTGTCCTTTATTATTTCTCTCTAGTCCCACATTCTGACAAGCACCTTTGCCTGGTCATCGTTGTTTTCACGTTTATCTCTGGTTATGGCCAAATTGTCATGATTCTTGAGTTGGCAATGATGGCAGTTGGCGCTGCTTACCATTATCGTCTCAGCTCCACCTATCCTTCACCCTTCACCCTCTTAATTCCTATTCTTCCCTAAAGCCAATCGTCATCATCATCCCAGTTATCCTGACTGAGGTTTGGACGGGGGTTACGGGTAGAACGGGAGGGGGGACGGCGATCGCGGTAGTCACGGTTGGAAGGACGCGAGTCATAGGATGGGAGATCGTCGTAGGAGCGGCGAGCCGGGTAAGAAGAGCTGTCCCGCCCTCGCCCGGTATCATTGCGTTCCGTATCATTACGCCCTGTACTACTGCGCCCCATATCATTACGATTATTGCGCTCTGAGTAACGATTTTCGCCATACCGGGGGTCGCTGCGGGAGGCTTCTCCTGCGCCGTAGTTGCGTTCACTGTAGCGGTCGTCTCTGTAATCGCGGGAGCCATAGCGGTTGTCGTTACGGGTGGTATCGCGGGGAGAATCACTGTAGCTGCCGTAATCACTGCGCCCGCTGTAGCGGTTGCTGCCATAATCGCTCCGTCCACTCCCTCCGTAGCCGTAGGAACCTCCGAAGTAGCCACCATCGCGCCCACTGTAGGAACTGCCATAATCACGGCGCTCATCCCGGTAGTAGTCGTAATCGTCATCATCATCCAGGAAGAAGCTCTTGATTGCACCAAAGATGCTGTCTCCTTCTTGCTCTTCCTTGTTGCGCTGGTAGACTTCCCGATTCAGATCGTATACGGCATCTTGCAAGTCTGCCTGGGCCTGATCAATGCCGCGATCGTCGTTCTGGGAAAGGGCTTCTCGCAGTTGCTGAATTGACCGCTCAATTCGGGAGCGGTAGCTGCTGACAAATTGCATGCCAAAGTCCAGGGTGGCTTCCCGCAATTGCCGCTCTGCCTGAACAATGAGGGATTCTGCCCGGTTGCGTTTTTCTACCTTTTCTTTTTTGAGGCGATCCGTTTCGGCGTACTCCTCCGCATCCCGGATCATACGCCGGACTTCCTCTTCGCCCAAAGTGGAGGCCCCCTGAACTGTGATGCTTTGCTCCCGTCCAGTGGTGCGCTCCAGCGCAGTAACTTGCAGAATGCCGTTGGCATCAATATCGAAGGCCACCTGGATCTGGGGAATGCCTCTGGGGGCAGGTGGAATCCCCGTGAGCTTGAACCGTCCGAGGGACTTATTTCCAGCAGCCATCTCCCGTTCGCCTTGCAGGATATGCACCTCCACCACAGTTTGATTATCTTCACCGGTTGAAAAAATGTCAGAACGGCGGACGGGAATCGTTGTGTTGCGGGGAATGAGTTTCTTCATCACACCGCCAATGGTTTCCAGCCCCAGGGAAAGGGGAGTGACATCCAGCAGCAGAATGTCTTTAACTTCTCCCGCCAAAATACCTGCCTGGATAGCAGCTCCGACCGCAACGACCTCATCTGGATTGACGTTCTGGTTAGGTTCCAGGTCAATCAGGCTGCGCACCAACTGTTGCACAAAGGGAATGCGAGTAGAACCTCCAACCAGCACCACTTCATCAATCTGAGCCGGACTCATCCCGGCATCCCTGAGGGCCTGCTTCACAGGACCTCGAATCCGACCTACCAGATCACTGCACAGGCTTTCAAACTGAGAGCGAGTGAGGCGAGTTTCCAGGTGTTTGGGGCCTTCTTCGGTGGCGGTAATGAAGGGCAGGTTAATTTCTGTGACTGTGACCCCAGAGAGTTCAATCTTGGCTTTTTCTGCGGCTTCGGTAAGACGCTGAAGGGCCTGGCGATCGCGCCGTAAATCCACCCCCTCTGCTTCCAAAAACTGCTCTGCCAGCCAGTCCACAATTCGCTTGTCGAAGTCATTACCGCCCAGTTGGGTATCACCGCTGGTGGACTTGACCTCGAATACGCCATCTCCCACTTCTAGAATAGAAACGTCAAAGGTGCCGCCCCCCAGGTCAAACACCAGAATCGTCTGGTTGTCCTTGCGGTCTAACCCATAAGCGAGGGATGCCGCCGTTGGCTCATTTAAAATTCGCTTCACTTCCAGTCCGGCAATGCGTCCTGCATCCCGCGTGGCCTGCCGTTGTGAGTCGTTGAAATAGGCGGGAACGGTAATTACTGCCCCAGTCACAGGTTCGCCCAAATAGCGACTGGCTTCATCGGCCAGTTTTTTCAGCACCATGGCTGAGATCTCTTCCGGGGCAAACTCCCGCTCCAGACGAGGGCACCTGATCTTAATGTTGCCGTTGTCGTCTTTACGGATGGTGTAGGGAACCCGCTTAGATTCTGGTGTCAGTTCGGAATATCGACGTCCGATGTAGCGCTTTACACCATAAAAGGTGTTTTGTGGGTCGAGGACGGCCTGCCGTCTCGCCATTTGCCCAACCAACCGTTCACCTTCTTTACTAAAACCGACCACAGAGGGAGTAGTTCGCATCCCTTCGGCATTGGCAATGACAATGGGTTTGCCACCCTCCATGACAGCCACTACTGAGTTGGTTGTCCCCAAATCAATGCCAACTACCTTTCCCATGCCTGCCTATTCTCCCGTGCTGTTGCAGCCAGTCGTTTCTGTTAAATTTGCTAAACACATTGTATCGCGCTGGCGAAACTTGCCCCGGGGATTCGCAATTCGCTTTCATCAGTCTGCTGTAGCTGTTTGATCGTCGATTGACTTGCCAGGTGTAATTGATTTGCCAGTAGCAGTTGAGCTCTGGTACTCAAAAAATCTCTAAAGAGAGTGCGTAGTCTCCAGTTTGAGGGGCGGAAACTTCGATAACGTAATCTCCGTCCATCGGGAGTCGTCCCTGCCATCCCTTCGATTGGGGTGTGCTGCCGCCGATCCGTTGACCATTGGGGGCGATCGCACTGAGATTGATGGTTCCCTCCAAAACCTTGAGTGCAAGGATCTGTCCCTGTTTTGCCCTCAGGAGATAGCGGCGGAGCTGTTTGGGAGAGATCTGTCCAGTCACCGTTGTCCCTGAAGCACCGCGGGCAAAGGAAACTCGCTGCGTCTGCTCCTGGGTTGGGCGGGAAAGAGGAGACATTGCCACATTCAGGGTGTAGGAACCGGAACCTGTGATTTGAATCAGGTACTGGTCATCGACCGGTAGCAGCCCGGTCCAGCTTTTTGTTCGAAAAGATGCCTCATCGATCCCCTCCTGGTTGGAGCGCAAGAGATTCATTATTACCCCATTTCCTTCCAAGGTGGCCGTCATAATTTGACCCTGGGCCCCTTTTATAGCGTAGGGTTGCGAGCCATTATTCTCTAGCCTGCCTTTAAGTGTAGCTGTGACTTTATCCGCTGGAAACTGGATTGGCTGAGGAGATTGACTGGCTAAAAGCGGACGGTTACTATCGTCTGAACTGAAAGCTGGATCAGTCGGTGTTTTGAGTGCCGAGGTACTGGAGTTAATGCCCTGCGATTCCAGAATTCGGGACGCTTCCGATTCTGAAAGCTTTGCACCTGATACCCAGACTTCGTTGGAGTCAGAACTTCCCGTCCAGGCACGCCACAGAACGGGAACTGCAGCACCCAGCGCAATCAGGAAGGTGGCAGCAATTCCTACCCGAATCCCCGTCCCTATTCCCTTCCGTGATCGCCGGGACGGTTTCCGTAATCCAGCATCTGCTAAGGAAGAAGACGCTCCAGATGATGGGGAAGCGGTAGAGTAAGAAACGGTTGACTGAATAGGTGAGTTCAAAGATGGAGTGGCATCAGGGTAAGGCTCCGGGCGATTAGAAACTACAGCAGGGGGTGGCAGCAAGGTACTTTCGGGGGAGGATTTCAGCAAAGGCTGGAGTTCTGCCAGCACTTCCCGTGCCGACTGGTAGCGATCGCCCGGATACACCGACAGCATCTTCTGCAAAATTCTGCCCAGTTCTGCCTGGATGGTGGCATAGGGTTGCCAGCGCCAGGTCAGGGTCTGGCTGTCAAGCAAGGTCTGCGGTTCCTGCCCGGTCAGGAATGCTAAAGCCGTAGCCGCGAGGGCGTAAAGATCGCTGTTGGGGTAGACCTTCCCCGTTTGCAGTTGCTCAGGCGGAGCGTAGCCAACCTTACCTACCCGCGTGGCTGCAGTCATCAAAGGCCAATGGCTGGTTGCTTCCTTAACCGCTCCAAAATCAATTAAAACTGGCAAACCTGATACTGTTGAAAAGTCAGTAGGTGAAAGTTGGGTAGTTTCCTGCGTCTTCAGGATCAGGTTTTCAGGGCTGATATCTCGATGGACAATATCACGGTCATGAATATAGGTGAGAACGGGCAGCAAATGCTTGAGAAAATGCAGCACCTCCGCTTCTGAAAAGGTTTTTCCCTGCTGTTTGCGATCGCTCAACAAGCGGCGGTAGGTCTGGCCTTCAATATAGTCCTGCACCAGAAACAGCCGCTGCTGATCTTCAAACGCTGCCCAAAACCGGGGAATTTGAGGATGCTGAATCTGGTGAAGAATGCTGGCTTCCCGCTGAAACAGAACCTTCGACTTCTGAACCAGGGTGTCATCCTGGTAAGGGACAACAAATTCTTTGATCACACAGCGTTCGTCAAACCGCTCGCGATCAAGCGCCAGATAGGTGCGACCAAAACCGCCCTGACCCAGAACTTGCTGGATCACGTACCGCTGCCGCAGAATCGTCCCCACCTGAATTGGGAGCACCATTTAGACTGTTGTAAGAGAAGGTACACATTGGAGACAGATGTCACCCAAAGCAACGATTATTACCCACAACAGCCCCCTCCTCCCAAGGGGTGACACCCCTCAAGGGAATCCTGCTCCACTTATCTACTGAATCCTCCTACTAAACTTTTAGCGAACAAACTTCGGCATCACCTCTGCGGCGGTAAACAATCCATACAAACCCCGCCGATGAAGTTCAATTCCCGTTTTGAGATAGCCAAAGGCAGGGCCACAAACATTCGCTGCCATGCTGGTTTCGTCACCCAGAGTAAATGTGTGAGTAGAAATCTTCCCTTCAAAGGTGCGCCCCGTCACCTGAACATTGGTACTGAGTGGCTTTTTGGGATTACGGGTATCCACAATTCCGCCTACGGTAACGCGATCGCGGGAACAAATGCCCAGCCGTTCCAGCATCACGTCATCGGCGTGTTCCATGTTTTCCAGCGTAATTAAACCATTAGTCCGGTCCAGCAACGCTTCCACCTCAGCGTCGGTCATTGCTCGCGCCTGTTCTACTGTATAGCCTGGCAAATGGGCGATGTCTTCCCGCACCGTTGCCCGATACGCCTCCCAATTTGCAATGCCAACCCCAAAGGTAATTTTGACCCTGTGAATTTCAGCATAGCTCTGGGCCGCCAGCGCTGCCGCAGAGGTCAACAGCCCAGGCGTTGCCCCACATCCCGTCATATAAGTAATGCCGGCCGCTTGAAGCTCATCTGCCATTTCCAGCAATTGCTCTAAAGCGCTAGTTCGCTTAATTGCGTCCACCAAAACTCCCTGCCAGCCAGACTGGATAAACTGCTGCGCGACGGACGCCATAAAGGTGTTGGGCAAATTTGGGAGGGCTAAAAAATACCCGTCTACTAGGGCATGTTCAATCAATTCCTGAATACTGTTATTACTGAAGACACCGCCAGGGTCGAGATACCCCAAAGAACCTTGCGATTGGTAAGCAGCAATGCACGAATCCGGGTCCAGCCCCTGAGCATTGTAGGCATAGCCTTTTCGATCCGCTGCGGCAACCCAGCGCATCTCTTGCTTGGGGGCCAGCACTCTGGCAGCCGCCTGCCCAAGCCCTCCAAACCCCAGAACACCAACTCTTAAAGCGGCAGTTTGGGAAGATGAAAGGCTGCTCTGGTTGATTGCATGCTCTTTATCCATCGCTCAATTCACTCCGTCCAGGCTAAACAAACCTTCATTATCTAATCAATTTCTGTTTAATGGCTCCTAAGTTTTTACAGAAGCCAGAAACCAGAAGCCAGGAATGGAAAGCCTCATTCTCAGGACTGAGCATAGATTTGTAAATGGGTTTTGTAAAGATTTGCGAAGCCAAAAACCTCTCCCATCTTTATCTTGACTGCTGTTCGAAGTTAAGCGAAACTGTCAAATAATTGAGTTGTCACCCTCGTTAGTTGACTCTTTTTGTAAAGAAATGACTCGTATCTATTCGAGTGGTCACATTCGGCTAACCGGGTCAGAGGTGAAGTGGAGTGACTCTCTGAAGCAACTTAACTTCGTGGCAATTCATTCTCAGCCGATTATTTCAGCCAATAGGCCAGGTGGTTAGCTTCTATTCAATCTATTAAGTAGGAAGCATGGAAACACTGGAGTTTGTTATCTATCCCGATGGGCGGGTACAGGAGAAGGTCACTGGAATCGTGGGGGTTTCGTGTGCAGAAGTTACTGCAGCGATCGAAGCTCAGTTAGGTCAGGTAGTTAGTCAAGAAACCACCTCTGAGTATTTTGCTCAAGAGGTGCATCAGTCAGCTAATGCAACTGCTCAAGCTACTTTCGGCGAATGGTAGTCTTTCAACTTTGTCTTTCTCTAATTTTTGTTAAAAATTGCCATGTCACACTTTAGCCAGATCAAAACTCAAATTCGTAATCTCTCTTCTCTCAAAGCAGCTCTCACTGATCTTGGAGTTGATTGGAAGGAAGGGCCCTGTGATGTCCGTGGCTATCGAGGCCAGAAACAAACTGCTGAAGTCGCAATCGAGCAAGACAACGGCTATGACGTTGGCTTTGCCTGGAATGGCAGTGAATACGAGTTGGTAGCTGACCTTCAGTTTTGGAACCAGAATTTGACGGTTGATCGCTTCCTTAGCAAGGTTACTCAACGGTATGCCTATCACACCGTTTTGAGTGAAACCGCTCACAAAGGGTTTCAAGTTTCAGAAGAGCAACAGAATGCAGATGGTTCGATTCGTCTGGTTTTACAACGCTGGAGTGCCTGATGTCTGATTCCTCATCGTCGATACCTGTCGAGCAGGAGGCGATCGCATCTGAACCTACAATGCGGGAGAACCGATCAGGGTTCGAACCTGAATTGGGTGGTTTTTTACGCGATTCACCTGAGCGAACAGGGTTAGAGCCCGAACTGGGGGGCGTCTTTCGCCAGAAAGGCGTTTACGTCGATGAGTTGACCTGCATTGGCTGCAAGCATTGTGCTCATGTAGCCCGCAACACATTTTATATCGAACCCGACTATGGGCGTTCTCGTGTTGTTCGCCAGAATGGCGATCCGGATGAATTGATTCAGGAAGCGATTGATACCTGCCCGGTGGATTGCATTCACTGGGTTGACTTCAACGAGTTAAAGCGTCTGGAGGAGGAGCGGAAGTACCAGGTCATCCCTGTGGTAGGTTTTCCAGTAGACCACGCAATTGTTGCCAAGGGCTATCGGGTTCAAAAGATGAAGGCCAGACGAAAGAAGCGAACTTAGCTTTCTGCCCAGTTTTTTTCCAAATTTTTTTAGAGGCTCCAAGAGCCTCTTTTTTTAATCTGATACGAATTTATACCAATTCTCGATTTTGGATTTGCGATTTTGGATTGACAAACACTGACTCTGAGAGAGTGCCAGCCGGTTCAACTGTAGCCCTCACTTGAAGAATTGGTTTTACACCTTGAATTTGACAGTTAGCGAATACCCAGGAAGTTGATGGGGGTTAAATTTTGAGGGTCTGCGCCCCGTCAAAATTTTCCTGGCGGAACGCTAGTGTCGCAAACACTAAATTTTTTGCAACATGAGGATTTGGAGGCTTCGCCCCCAAGCGGGGATTTTACCCCTGCACTTCCAACAAAACTTTTGGGCATTGCTGAATCTGGATCTGGATAGGAAATAGTTGCTGTATGCTCGAAACTTTGTTTCGATTCATACTGCTTTTCAGCAACGCCAACTTTTGTTTTGCGGTACTAGTAAAGTTGCTCCAGGAATGTTCGAACTTTACCATCTGGGCTTAACACCAGGCGAATTCTGGCAGTTCGCCCCCCTTTAATAGAGGAGACAAATGGCTCACCAACCAGAGGGATATTGGTGCGATCAATATAATCACCTGCCGTCTGTCCCAGGGGTAGAATTTGCTGAATAGACCCATCAGGGTTAACAACCAGTGTGTACTCAATTGTTTGGTTGAGACCTTCAGGGGGGGTCCATCGCTGTTGAAAATAGCGTCTTGCTTCGGCCACTTGGGGAATTGTGTCAAAGGCGGTGCTATCCGCCGATTGAGGCGTCTTCACTCGAAGAGTAGCCTGCCCAGCAGATTCAATCGCTGCCGAACTGATTGTTCGCCTGGCCGCTTGACCATCAGCAGGTTCTGGCTTTTTGAACACAGGAGCCGGAAGGTTGCTTTGATTTCCTGGACCTGCCTCATTCAGTGCGATGGAGTTTGGAGACTGAACTGGAGGGCGATCGCGGCTTGCCGTAGTGGGACCCGCAGCCCCCTTAGCGGTTTCTCCCGAACCAGCACCGGGACTGGTCGGAAGCGTGGATGGAACCGAAACCCTTGGCATGGATGGAGTCGCAGGAATAGTAGAGCCAGAGGGCGGGGGCGGGGGAAGTTTTTGGCTGGAGACCGCCGGGGGGGGCACATTTTCTGTTGTTGCAGATGGCAATTGGGATGCGACCTGTTGATCGCGGCTACTGGCTCCCTGACTCAGGGTTGTTGGGTTTGGGCGGAGGGAGCGATCGAGCAGTTTCACAACAGATGTCGAAAGCCCAACTACAACCAGGCACACTGCTGCAATTTGAACCCATCCTGGAGAAGACTTGAGCCAGCCAGAACGTGCAGGTTGAAGATTCGGCAGGGTTACCATCTCAGCGGTGTATTCATCCAGGGCATTTGCCAGGTCAAACAACTGTAATGCACTCAGACGCACCACTGGACCTGTTTCCTCAGTTGCCAGAGAACCCAAAACCAGTTCGTGGGTTAGTAGTCCTTTCGGTTGAAGCACGATTCCGGCAGCGTTGGGTTGGGTGGCCTGGGGTGTAAAAAACTCTTCCTTTATGGTTCGAGCCGGGGCGATCGCGCTTACTTGCGACGCCAGAACCAATTCATCTGCTGGTTTATAGGATTGCTCCAGGAAATGCTGGACGTAGGTGGAGACAGCTTCGCATAAAGCCTCTAGCTGAGCGCGATCGCCCCGCAGCGTAACCCACTGATCCTTAGGCACTTTGGGATCATCCAGACTCAATTGAAACCGTAGATTCTTCAACACGGGTTGTGCCATCCATCGAGACAGCGGCGAATGGCTCCCAATAATCTCCAAAGTGCAGGTTGGAGGGGTATATCGTCGCAAAACTGAGTGGGACATGGGACTTCCGTAGTGAAGGGCCAGGGGGAAGGGAGAGGCAAGGGACCAGGAGTCAGGAAAGGAGGATGATGAGTGGATAAGTCATTATTTTGCCCGATCCATCAGTGCCAGCCAGAGACGGCGAGGACCGTTTGCAGCACTATAAAACAGTAAATCAATCAGGAGCTTCAACGCGAGATGGGTCAAAACCTCTGGGGAAACATTGCTACCTTCCTCCATCCGTTCCTGATAGGTGTTGTTAAAGGCATCCAGATAGTCTCCCAGCAAGGCTGACTGGTGAGGTTCCCGGTTTTGCTCCGTCAATTGTTCCAGTAGGGCAACTGCGCGTCGAATCAGCTCCTGATGCTGTTTAGCGAGATAGCAACTAATCAAAACCAGTGCCCGCGCCTCCTCCACATCGAGTTTCTTGCGTCCACCCTGCCCCTTACGGAGGGGGCTCGACTGGCGCAACCGCCAGAGCGCCACCCGATCTGCAATCAGAGACTCCAGGTTCAGGTCGATCGCCGCCTGCAGCATCGCCTCAGAACCGAGCTTTGCCAGCGCTTCCAGTGCCAGTAGCACCAGATCAAGTTGAGCTTTGATGTTGTCTAGTTGGGTGGGGTCGGGTTGACGGGTGAGCGGGAGCGACTCGATGGAAGCGATCGCGGGCGATTTTATAGTAGTTGACATATCTCTAACGATAGGAGGCAAAACAGGGATTAACGAGATGGTTACCTGTCTTGAAACAGACTAAAAAATCTGGTCATAAGTTTCCTGGATATTCTTTCATGCAAGTTCGACGTCTGACATCCCCCTGATGGATCACTCAAGGAAGATGATGGGCCTTAAAGCAAAAATTGGGTGAGTACAAAACTCAGGGCTGCACTGCCAAGTGGGACGGTTAGATTATCGATGCCGTATTTAGAGAATGCTTCCAGTCCCGTTGCCAGCACAGCAACCGTCCATGAGATGGCCCAAACCTGCCAGCTATTACCGTAAACGCTCAGCAGAATCAAACTGCTGACAAGACCACTCACCAGAAACATGGCAAAAGAGCCTTCCCAACTCTTGTGCATATCCCAAACCTTATAGGGGTGTTCGCCAAACCGCTGCCCCACCAGGGCTGCCAATCCATCTCCCCAGGTCATTACCAGCACCCCCAACACGGCATGGTGATACTGTTGAAGGGGCCAGAACCAGCCCACCAAAATACCAATACTCACCGCATAGAAAAAAGTACCCAGACTCTTCCGCCCGATCCCGTTGATTCCTGGCAGGAGGGGAAGCCGGTAAGAGAGAAAGGCAATCGCGCTAAACACCACCGAGGCCGTAATTCCTACCCATGCCGGGATTTGAAGCCACCAGGCAAACAGGATCACGTTACCAGCCCCAATATGTAGCAACTTGCGAGCGATTTCTGAACCAGCAGAAGTATGACGATACAGTCCCTCCGCCAGCAACCCGATCACACCCAACCACGCTCCTACCGCAACAATGTGGAGCCACAACGGCGCACTCACAAACCAGGAAAGAAAGGGCATTCACCTAACCGCAAGGAAAGCAGGAGATTGTTCTCACTGCGATGGATCTTCTCCCATTATCTCGCTTGAAGTGATCCCCGCTACCGTTGACAACCGTTCTGGAAACTGCGGAACTTTTGTATACTGAGGTTTACTCCTTTGATGTCCGAATCATGAATACCCCTGTCCCCAGCATCCAATTTTTTGAAGGTCTGGCCGAAGAACTTGAGGGCGTTAGCCTCCGCCGCAATCGTTCAACGGGTGTTCGCAGTGTCCTGATGATCTTCCGGCAACTTAAATCTATCGAACACTTCAACAGTTTTCGTAATCGCTTCTCCAAATCAATGCGGCTAATTGATGCTGAAGGGGAGATTCAAGTTGAACCCTCCTCCGTTAAATTTTATTTTGGAGGTCCAGAAGGAGATGACTTCGATCACATGGAGTGCCGCTTCGAAATTGACCAGGAAGACCACTGGGAGAGATTCATGCGATTTATGAATCGCTACGCCGAAGCTAATGGTATGGCTTATGGAGAACCCGATCAGAGTTAGGGGGAAGAGACGGGGGCCAGGAAGAAGGAAAAAGAAAGCAGGAAAAAGCCAGGAAGGGAGAATAGGGAGTAGACGTCGGGAAGTGGAAGCTCAACATTACAGCACTCAGCACTCGAAACTCAAAACTCACCCCTCAAAACTCATCCCTCAAAACTACCCCTCTCCCCTCACGCTGATTAACAACAAACAACCAATAGCTAAAACTAATTTATGAAAGTAGCCATTACAGGGGCAACAGGGTTTGTCGGTAGCCGATTAGTCAAGCGACTACAGCAGGAAGGGCACCAAGTTGTTGCGTTCACTCGCAATGCGGCCCATGCAGAACGGGTGTTCCCAAAATCTACTTTTCCTGGCGTGGAAATTGTTGCCTACACTCCTACTGAATCAGGGGACTGGCAAAAGGCCATTTCAGGCTGCAATGGAGTGGTTAATCTGGCAGGAGAACCGATTTCAGAACGGTGGTCAGCCGCTCATAAGCAAAGCATTCTGAGTAGCCGTAAGTTGGGTACCCAAAAAATTGTGGAGGCTATTTCCCAGGCAACAGCCAAACCCCAGGTGCTGGTTAATGCCTCGGCAGTTGGCTACTACGGGACCAGTGAAACTGCCACGTTTGATGAAACGAGTCCTCCTGGCAATGATTTTCTGGCCCAGGTCTGCCAGGAGTGGGAAACTGAAGCCCAGAAAGTAAGAGAGGTCGGAGTGCGGCTGGTGATTCTGCGAATTGGGATTGTCCTGGGCATGGGAGGGGCGATCGCCAAGATGCTCACTCCCTTCAAGCTCTTTGCAGGCGGTCCCATTGGCACAGGCAAACAGTGGTTTTCCTGGATCCACCGCGATGATCTGGTCAACCTGATCCTGCAAGCCCTGACTCAACCCAGCATGGAAGGCACCTATAACGCGACTGCACCCAATCCCGTCAGAATGGCTGAGTTTTGCAGCACCATGGGGGAAGTAATGCATCGCCCCTCCTGGTTACCCGTACCCGGCTTTGCATTGGAATTGCTGCTGGGAGATGGCGCAAAAGTTGTTTTAGAAGGGCAGCAGGTATTGCCCAAGCGCACCCAATCCACTGGCTTTCAATACCAGTACCCCACGGTCAAGCAAGCCCTTCGGAACGTTTTGGCAAGCGAGGGCTAAGCCTGTGAGTTCTACAGTGACGGTTACAGTCCCTGCTACTACCGCCAATCTGGGGCCAGGATTTGATTGTTTGGGGGCAGCCCTTACGCTTTACAACCAGTTCACTTTTTCGCGATTACCAGTGGGTAGCGATCGCGTCGTAATGAAAGTGAGCGGCGCAGAAGCCGATCAGGTCAGCACTGATAGCAACAACCTCGTCTATCAGGCCTTTACCAGGCTATTCCAGCAGCTCAATCAAACCCCTCCTCCAGTTCAGATTGAAATTCAGCTAGGCGTCCCCCTGGCGCGGGGGTTGGGCAGTTCAGCTACAGCGATTGTAGGTGGTTTGGTCGGTGGGAATGGGCTAGCCAACACACCCCTGACACAGAGCCAGATCATGCAAATGGCCGTAGAGATTGAGGGGCATCCAGATAATGTTGTCCCAGCGTTACTAGGAGGAGCTCGCCTGGCGGCAACAGGCATTGATTCTCCTTGGGAAATTTGTGAGATTCCCTGGCATAGAGATATCGTTCCAGTCGTCGCGATTCCCAATTTTGAACTTTCAACTCAAGTAGCTCGACAGGTATTACCCGCTACCTATAGTCGTGCCGACGCCATCTTCAATACTGCCCATTTAGGACTGCTGTTGCGTGGACTGGAAACGGCTAATAGCCACTGGCTCAAAGCGGCATTGCAAGACCGAATTCATCAACCCTATCGTCAGTCCCTAATTCCAGGCTACGAAGCCGTTCAGTCTGCCGCCATTGGAGCGGGGGCTTACGGAATGGTCATCAGCGGAGCTGGCCCCACCCTTTTAGCGCTAACTGCTCCAGAAACGGCAGAAGCAGTTAGATCAGCCATGGAAGACGCCTGGGCAGGCCAGGGCACGACAGCACAGGTGAAGGTTTTGCAAATCGATACTCAGGGAGCGATCGCCCATTAGGTCCCAGAAAGTGGCTCACATCCTGCCGCATTCAAGCAGCGTGAAAGCGGGGATTTTGCCTCAGTTCGCTGAACTGGAACTGTTGCGCCCACTGAATAAACGTATCATCGATCAACTCCTCATGCTTTTGCACTAGCATGGCCACATAGTGGGTTCTCTGCTTAACAACTACAGCACAGTACTCAGAACCATAAATAGTAGCGTGCTGAAACCCCTCCAGTTGCAGAGAAGACATGAGCAGCGATCGCAGCCCTAGTGCCTGAAAGATCGCTTGTACCCAGCTCATATTAATGCTCTCAGAGGTTGTGTGATATTCCTTAGGTAGACCATTCAGGTCAAAGATTGCTATCCCTGTAACGTAGTCAGCATAGGGTATGGATAAATCCATAGAGGAAGAGACCTCTAATTTATTTTCAATGACAGAAGGCATTGACTCGCTCACCTAATAAATAGTTTTTTAACGAAAGAACACGATTGGCTAGAGCTAAAGACTAAAGATCTCCAATCTTTATCAAGCTTTATTGGGCTTACCCTAGCTTAAGATGATCTGCCCTCAGTTTAGAAAACAACAATTGCTAGGTGCGACCGTAAAATCCTCATTGCCGACTTAACAATTGCTGTCAAATCATGTTTTTCCCTGATAGCCAGCGTGACTAATGATAACTTTCCACTTTACTGGAACTCCTCTGGCTTCAGTCAAGTCATCCCTCTCAGGGTACACCTTAAGGTACACACCGGCGCTCTCTATTTTTCTCTTACAGGGAACTATAGGGATAGCTTTGTCATGAGTATTGATCAATTTTGTCTTTGAACCGAGTGTAAAACCGATGAAAATCTCTAACCTGATGAAAGTTGTTGCCCTCAGTACTCTTGCAACAACGGGTAGTCTAATGTCCGCTGTCGCTTCTCCTTTTCCTAATTGGCCCCTTTGGCGGCCCGTCCAGGTGCCAAACCAGCGAACTTTCCAGATAACAGCTTCGCGCCAGTCCCTAGAACAATCTGTTCTGACACAAATCAACCAATATCGGCAAAGCCGTCGGCTTTCCCCCCTCACCCTAGACTCTCGCATCAGTACCCAGGCTCAAGCTCATAGTCAGGCAATGGCCAGTGGTCGAGTTCCGTTCAGCCACAACGGATTTCAGCAACGGGTGCAGGTGATTGCCCGCTCGATCCCCTATGCTGGTGCGGCAGAGAATATTTCCTACAATATGGGGCATCCAGATCCGGCAACTCAGGCAGTTCAAAGCTGGCTCAAAAGTTCTGGGCACCGCAAGAACATTGAAGGGAGCTACGATCTGACTGGTATTGGAGTTGCTCAGAACTCGAAGGGAGAGTATTATTTCACCCAGATTTTTATTAAACGTCGGTAAGGGAGAGAGGGAGCAGGAACGGGCGGGATAAACTCAAACTTAAAGTCTGAAACTTAACATCCCAAATCCTTGTACTCTGTACCCTATACCCTGCTCCCAATCTCAAAATGGTGTTGGAAAATTTTCAAATTTGCGACAGTGATCTGTCCACAGATCAATTGACTGAGTATCTGAAGGCAGAGGCGATCGCCGTTGATACCGAAACAATGGGGTTGTTGCCCCAGCGAGATCGCCTCTGTCTGGTGCAACTGTGTGATCCCCACGATCGCGTAACTGTCATCCGGATTGCCCGTGGACAAACTGAGGCCGCCAATCTCAAGCATTTGCTAGAAGCAAATTGCACCCTCAAAGTTTTTCATTTTGCCCGGTTTGACATTGCCACCCTGCGCTATCATCTCAACATCCAGGTTGCGCCACTCTTTTGTACCAAAGTTGCCAGCAAGCTCGTTCGTACCTACTCCCCACGTCACGGGCTGAAAGACTTGATCCAGGAACTTGAACAGGTAGAGCTTGACAAGAGCGCCCAAAGCTCGGATTGGGGCGATGTCGCCAACCTTTCTCCTGATCAGCTTCGCTACGCCGCTAACGACGTGCGATACCTGCTGAGTGCTTGCAGAAAACTGACCTCAATGCTAAAGCGCGAGGAACGCTGGGAACTGGCCCAGCAATGCTTCCAGTGCCTTCCAACCATGGCAGCACTGGACCTACTGCAATATCAGGGAGTGTTTGATCACTAGCAACGTGGTTCCACTAATTGAGTGCTGGCGGGGGGAGGGCTTGCCTGAAGTGAACCATTCATTAGCCTATGAAGCTCAGTCCAGAGATCGTCTCGCTTATAGAGACCTTCTAAGCGATGAATAACTTTGCCACTTTCAAATAGAAGAATGGTTGGCAGCGTTGTAATTCGATAGCGGCTTGACAACTTCAGATTTTCGTCAGCGTTGATCCCAACTAGCTTGAAGCATTTCCCCCGCTCCGATTGAAACCGGGTTAAGAGTGGCTCAATCATGCGGCAGGGACCACACCAGGGGGCTCCAAAATGAACTAGAACGGGAGTTGTCGATTCTAAAACCTCTTTCCTAAATGCCTGTTCAGCCATGGAGATCAAAAACATTTGTAGTAACTCTGGATCTTTATATCTAGTTAGGGATCATCCTACCAGGGTATGCTCCCCGTTGCACGTATTAGAACTGGATGTGCCCACCAAATTAATAGAATAAAGGCAGCTACACCCAAATAGGCGGGCCGCAGAAATTCAACCAGATTTAGATGTTGCCGCCCCTGCAAAATGGCTAAAAAGGGAATGATCGAAGTGCGGGCTTTGACTGCTTCAAAGGCTTCTCCATAACGAGCAAGGAGACGGCGATCGCCATGCCAGACCCCAAACAGATGATGCAGCACCAGCCCAGCGGATGTGACCAGCATAAACGTCGTCCCCAACCAGAGGGTATGGGCAATACACCAGATAATTTGTCCCACCATCTGGGGATGTCTGGTAATCCGAATAATACCCGTTTCGTAAAGGTGAACCTGGGGTTTCTGGATTGCTGCGATTTCTAGCAGATTAAATGTTGCTGGGTAAAGAAACAAAAATGAAATTGCTGACAGAATCCAAACTGTGGTTGCCACGCCGGGTGTGCCCTGCACATTCCATAGTTGCCACCCATCATAGCGGTGGTTAAAGAAATAAATAATCAGGATCGTTGCCAGAGGCAGGCTAACCAGGGCAAACAATATGCGGTATAGGCGGGCACCCATCAATTTCTCACCGTAGGGGCGAAGGGCTGCTAACCCGCTGTGAGCGATCGCAAAAACGACCAGCAGCCCAATCATTACAACATGGCTGGGCGTTAACCAATCAGGCATGAAATTAAAAACCGAGACAGAACCACAGCTAATTTAGCATCTTCGTTAAAACAAAAAATCTAGCTCTGCCTGACGCAGATCAAGGGTATAGAGGCTTCCCTGCCCATTGTTCCAGGTTGAGATGAGTAAACCATAGGGATCGAGAATGGCGATCGCTGTGGGGTGAGCTGGTCCATCAATCCGTCCAAAGGGCTGCCCATACCTGTCTAACAGCACAATCTGTCCAGTTGCATCCATTAAAACGTAACCCCAGGAGGCAGCCTCCGCCAGAACTGGAGAGATTTCCACCCCAATCCGCGAAATTCTGAGGGGCTTCAAATCAATCAATAGCACCGTGTCAGAATTGGCTGGCTCCATTGCCATTAGCCTGTAGGGAACCGGGCTACTAACCAGACTGCGGAGAGGAACGGGCAAATTGAGGGAGCCTACTTGATTTCCACGCCGGGTAAACACCTCAATCAAAACTCCCGTAATGCAAATTGTGCTTTGCGAATCCACCCTATGAGAAAACGTTGCTACATGACGCGAATCCAGCACCATTAGTTGGAAGAGATGGGCTGAGGAGCCAAAAACAGATTTGATTGGCTGCATCCGAGACAGGTGCCAGATGCTAAGCTTCGTATTCCCTTGATCTCGATCCGCAACGGCTGTTGCCATCCATGCCCCGTTGGGAGCGATCGCTGCTACAAAATCCTGCCAGAACTCCGCAATTAGCTGGGGTACCTGATGGTGAATGGGCAGTTCACTTTCAAACCCTGTATGCTGCAATCGCTTTTGCTCATGTTGAGCCACACCGGGCCAAAACAACCCTAGCGGAATGCGATAGATAGAGCGATGGGTAACGACAAAACATCCCTGCGGGCGCACCATTATCTGCCGGACTGGGTCAGGTAGACGAACCGTTGCCAACGTGATTTTTTCTGGGATCGTCCCCTGCCGCAAAATACCATCAGGGTAAGTTTGGCATCCTACGTAACAGCCAAATGCTCGATATAGCCGCTCACCTTCATCGTTCTCTGGCCTTTGAGCCGACCTCGGCTGCTCAATTTTCCAGTCAACAGGACTGGAGGGAGGCAACTGCTGAAAACCCTCTACTTTCAACTGTTTCACTTCTGCTGCCAAGATTTCCTGACATAGAGGTTTTAAGGGAGATACCGGCAGGCTAACAGCCAGTTGCAGCAGTTTAGGAAATAGCCACGCTTCATCCAACTCCGATTTCAGGTTTTCGGTGGCTGCTTGAATTTGGGTCAACATCTCTAGCGCAGACCGAAAGCGGCGAGCAGGTAGTTTCTGCAAGGCCGTCAAAATAATGGTTTGTAAACCTGGTGGCATGGTGTCAGGCAGCTTGACAGGTTGATTCAGATGGGCAGACATCAGTTCTGCCGGAGAACCTGAAAACGGTCGATAACCTGTCAGCAGCTCAAATAGTAGAATACCAACTGCATAAAGGTCAGATGATTGTGAGTGTTGTCCATAAAATCGCTCAGGAGCCATATAGGCAGGGGAACCCGTATTGCCTGTCCCGTCTTTAGAAATTTCCCGGCTCAGTCGCGCAATACCAAAGTCAGAGATATGGGCCATCCAACCATCGGGTTGAACCGTCAGCAGAATGTTTTCTGGTTTGATGTCACAGTGAATAATGCCCTGACTATGGGCGTGGTCCAGGCCTGCCAGCACATCGGCGATCAATTTCAAGCTCTGGGCGGGATGTAAGCGAACGCCTTCCTCCATCAGGCTGCGCAGCGTTCCTCCTTCGCAGTAGTCCATGACTAGATAACGCCCTGTCCGGGTATGCTCCAGGGCGTGGCAGTTCACTATATTAGGGTGCTGTAAGCTCAACAGAAAGCGTAGTTCACGCAAAAAATTACGGGTGGGAAACCGCTCTTTGTTAAGCTCTTTTAGGGCAACGAGATGACCTGTTCGACGATGGCTCGCACAGTAAACCCGTCCAAACTGTCCTTGTCCAACCAACCCAAGGAGCCGATACCTGGAACCCTTTAGCTCTTTTACAAGGAAGTTGGACACATCTCAATGGTGATTATTTTAAGGATAGTCTTTATATGGGAATGGGCTGCACTGCAATAACCCAGCCCATACATTACTAGTACTCTGCCAAATTGAATTTGACGGTTAGCGAATACCCAGGAAGTTAATGGGGGTTAAATTTTGAGGGTCTGCGACCCGTCAAAACTTTCCTGGTGGAACACTAGATTTAGCGGTGTTGTGGTTTTCCTCAGTTTGCAGACAATCGTTCGCCCAACCTGAAACCTTTACTCAACTCCAATTCAAGCACAAAGCTTTTGCAGAATAGTATCGTGATCTAATCGGCTTTCAACCATGGCTTCGATCGGCTCTACCCGTTTGGTCAGGCCAAGAATAAAGCGGTTGCAGTCTGCCCCTAAGGATTCGCAGGTTGTTTGAACGCAGGATAAATCTTTACCTGTCAGTTGGCTGAAGAAGGCTCCTAAGACGCCCGCTTCCAGATGGCATACGGGGCGATCGCCTTTAGGAGCCAATCTCGCAAAGGGGGAATTCCAGGTTTTGATAATCAGGAAGCCTCGATGATGGTGAGTTTGATCTAGGTCAATCTTGCCCCAGCCGTAGGTGATCCAGCAGGATTTAAGACATTGGAGAAACTCAACCATAGGCATGTCTGCCAGTGAGGTGCCGTAATACTCAGTCAGCTCCTCCCGAAAGCGGACGTAAAAGTTTTTGCCCCACCAGCGACCACAATTGCGCAGCACCAAACGAGATGCCTGACCTGTTTCTTTTTCTAGCCCAGAGTAAATAGCTTGAATCAGGGTTTCTGGAAGCGCCAGCAGGCGATCGCCGCGACGATTTTCCAACAAGCCCATTTCCAGATCGCTGCGCACATAAGCATCTGTAGCATAGTAGTTACCGGGAATGCGGTTATCAACCAGAAGATCAGCGACAGAAATCATAGGGCAAGTACCAGGAATGACGAATAGTTGTTAGTTGGGGATGAGGGGTGGCTGAGGTAAAGGAGTGAGGGAATGAAGCAGTGAGGAGTTGAGATACCATCCCTCCATCTCCCCTACCTCCACCACTCCTTTTGTCCTTTGCCCTTCGCCGGTCTCTTACTAGAGACTATCGCCTAAGAGACCATCGCCAGGGCAGGGGTATTTTGTAGCAGGCTGTTTTGAGCCATAGTCAGGATGGGGGTGAAAAGATTCAACTGACTGGCACTGAGGGTTTGGGACAGTTGCTGATTCAACAGGCGGTAGAGCGTGGAATCAATGGCTTGAATATTGTATGAACTCAACGTTCCCTGGAGCCACCCTAACAACCTGTCCTTAACAAAGGACTCATCATCCAGGAGCATGCCCATGGCACAGTAGCGCAGCAGCAGCAGAGCATTTTTGATGCTGCGTTCCAGATTCTTGACATCCTCCTGGGGCATGGCGGCCTGCAACTGGTCTGCTACCCGTTGCATTACTTCTAGCTCTCGGTCTCTAAGAGTACGGTAGGCTTCCAGTCGTTCAGGTAGAGAATCAACGTATTGGCTGATGAGACCCAACTCGTCAGGAGTAAGGTAGCGGTTTTCAGCTTCGTCAAAGATGGCTTCAATTTGTGGATGCATAGGTCTTGGGAAAGAAGGGGAGGGGACGGGGAAAAATAAAAACTTGATTTGCCTGGCTAGAAGAGGCTTGAGAAGTCGTCAAGGGTAATTTCGTCGGGCTTGGGCTGCTGGGAGGGCTGGTTCTGGGGGGCGGTGGCGATCGCATTGCCATCCCAGTTCAGCGCTGCAAAGAACTGACTCACACTCATGGTCATGCTGAGAGTACTGACACTGTTGGGCTCAGAAGCAGCCAGTTTTACCTGTTGAACTTCGGGTGGGTTATCTTCCCAGTTGATGGCGGTAAAGAATTTCTGAACGGAGATTTGCATCCAGGACTGGGATGGATGCCGAACTTTGGAGCCATTGGTGTGGGGTAGAGTCATAGTACTCATCGCAGCAGTTCTCCTGCCCGCAGGCGCTTCTCAATGTCTTTGGCGGTAGCCCCTTCATTGAGCCAGAATGAGGCGGCATCAATCCGGTCTTGCCCACCCAACAGAAATTTACAGTAGGTTTCACCCATGGAGTAGCACTGAATTTCGATACAGCTCAGTTGCTTTTTAACCATTTCAGTGAAGAATCCAGCAAACAGTCCGGCATAGAGATAGCAGACGGGTTTACCCACATCGCCCAGGGTACGAGCGATGGCAGAGTCAAAAATGTTGATGAACATGAAGCCCTGCTTGCGATCGCCCATATCTACTTCCCAGCGTCCCCAGCCCTGGGAGGTGAAGGGCCACCACCAGGTTTCTAGCAAAAACAGCAGATTCGTCTGACGGAGGTTGCGGTCAAACTCCTTCTGAAACCATTTCTCGAAGAAAAAGGCATCTTTCTGGCCCCACTCGCAACCAATGGTGTACATAGTGACTGCGGAAGCATCCCCCACCTCTTCTTCTAAACCCTCAACCAGCCCAATGATAAAGTCTTCTGTTGCCAGTACGTTCTGGCTATCGTTCCAGTCCGTGATAATGCCCCGTTCAGTATCAAACTGGAAGAAGTCCCGAAACCCGTAATGATTGTGTTTCTTAGGGTTCTTGAGCTTGGCAGTGTTTTGGTAAGGGTTTGCAATCACCATAGTTGTTTCTCGGCAATAGTCTGAGTGAGTAAAGCGTCTGAAGTGGGAGATAGGAGGCAGTCAGCTCCAGCGCTGGAGGTAGCAGCAGTAAAAGTGGAAGCAGAATCAGCCATTTAGAGTAGTGAACGACTATGAACTGCGGACAACGCCACGAATAAAAGACAACCGAAAGGAACTGTTTCCAGCCAATATTTCTAGATGGCTGTTCTTAAATTAATATTCCCTGCACCCCGAAGATCTAACTTCCAAACCGGGATGAAGGTAAAGTTTTTTGACATCGGATGATGGCAAATCAACTCATACCTAAAAATTGGCGGTTCAGTTCCAGAACCGGCAAAAATAGCGCAGCTTCGGCTGGAATCAAATATTGCTGAATCACTTCTTGCAGAATGCGGTAGGTCAGGTCAGAACGGTGCTGATGATCCTTAAAGCTGCGCATGATGGTTTGCAGCCATAGCAAGACACGTTCTTCTAACAGGTCGGTTCCGTTAATCAGGAGGGCGATCGCGGAATAACGCAACACATACAGCATGTCTCGCTCACAGATAGCGCTGACATCTCGGTTGTCATAGACCATGATCTCAGGGTCAACCTGCCGAATTCGGGTCTGTACCTGTTGAACAATATGAGTTTCTAACACCTGAATTTTCCGGTAGGTACTCAAACGCAAGGTATAGGAGTCAAGGAATTGATCTGCTGTTTGGAGTTCTGAATCAGTTGCATAACGTCCATCCAGTTCAGTGTTTAGGGCATATAACGAGCTCAGCATGATTTATCCCCGAAGCCGATTTACTTAAATCAACAATTCAAGCGTTCCCACTCATAACGTCCTTTGCATCGTTTAATCCAAACTTGTGTCAGAAAACGTTTACAAGCGCGGAATTGAGGGGTGGATGGCGATCGTGTATACAGTTTTGCAGTAGAAAATGTAGAACGATAGAGCCTGTCCTAGAGTCAAATCACCATAACTTAAGCAGCCTCCACCGGGGGCTTTTATTTTGCGAGAAAGGAGAGAACGGAAGGGGAGGGAGTTTTGAGTTCGGTTAAAGGCAACGGGCGACAGGCAACAGGTCAGTTGACAAACGAGTATCTAAAAAAACCTGACAAAGTGCCGAAAATGGGGTAGATCTAACAAGGAATTTTTATTTTTCTTAATCCCTATGCCTTTGTGGTGTGAGCGCCAACCGGGAAGTTTCTCTAAATCCGGGTTTCGGTTTCCATATCGGTTTCTGGTTACGGGGGGCCTGGTAGCTCTGTTACCCATATGGAGTGGGTTATCTATCTTTGGGGCAAAGATAGCGATCGCCCAGCCTGAAGGAACGCCGATTCAAACGCCTGCAATCAAATGCAACCAGGGGTTACCTGCTTCAACATCGGGCCTGGCGCAACTGGTGAGTAATTTAACTCAAACTGCTACCTGGGTAGACCAGCCCGCGATTGGTATCGGTACGCTGATTGAGCAGGTAGCCCCTCAGTTGGTGGCCTATCTCAATACCAGTCCTTTTCCTGAAATTAATGCACAGGCCCGGCAGGCAAGGGTGCCTGTGATGATGTACCACGATATTCTGCCTGAAAAGGAAGTATTTTTTGATGTCACCCCAGAAGAATTTGAGGCGCATCTCAAGTTAATCCGGGAAAAGGGGTTAACGCCAATCAGCATGGATCAACTGGTGATCCATCTGCGAACGGGGCTACCGTTGCCCGAAAAACCCATTCTGCTGACCTTTGATGACGGTTATGTTGGGCACTATACCTACGTTTATCCCCTGTTGAAGAAGTACAACTACCCGGCAGTCTTTTCAATCTATACCGATAAGATAGACAAGCGCCTGGGACGCCCTGGTATGACCTGGGAGCAATTGCGGGAAATGGCCGCTGATCCTCTGGTAACGATCGCCTCCCACAGTCTCAGTCATCGGTTGATGCCCGATTTGTCCCCTGTTGAAGTCGAGAAAGAACTGAAGGAGTCAAAGCAGATCCTGGAAGCCACATTGGGAATTCCCATCCGCTATTTTACCTACCCAGAAGGAAAATATAATGCCCAGGTTGCGCAGGCGGTGCAGGCCGCAGGCTATACCGCTGCACTCACAATGAATGATGCGGATGAGCAGTTGGCGGGGCAGTCGGAAAGTTTGCTGGCCGTGGGGCGCATCGGTCAATCTCGCCTGGCAGAGATGGTAGACATTGCCTGGGGTGGCCCCAGGTTGCAAGCCTGGAACCCTGGGTTCGATTTTTTATCACCTGTGCGAAAGGTAGAAACGGTCATTGACAGCACTCCCTTTATCTTCATTTCAGGCGGAAAGCCAATCACTATCCATGCCGATAGCCGCTACCAGGTACCGGAGATTCTGGCAAAATCGGGGACGGGGGCGATCGCCGCAGTGGATGGCGGCTTCTTCTCCCTGGAACTGCTTGATTCTAACGAAATGCTGGGTCCAGTTTTGAGTCAAGTTCATGGTCAGTTCATCCCCGGTAGAAAGGGAGAAATTCCTCTCATTAACAACCGTCCACTGGTTTTAATCAGCCCAAATGCGGTTAAATTTGTTCCATTTAATGATTTGAAGCACAATACGTTGGAAGGCATCCAGGCAGAAATGCCAGACGTAACTGATGCTTTCGTGGCAGCGGCATTCCTGGTTGAAAATGGACAGCCCCAACCTCCCGCGCGGTTTGGGAAGCTTTTTGATTTTAATGAGCCGAGACACCGGGCCTTTTGGGGCATCAATCAGCAGGGGCAGCCAGTTGTTGGGGTTTCGGTTGAACCCATTGGCTCAGTCGATTTAGGCAAAGCCCTGGCAAAAGCTGGTTTTCGGGATGCGGTGATGCTGGACTCTGGTGCCAGTACATCCCTGGCTTATCAGGGGAATTCACTTGTAGGTTATACGCCTCGTCCAGTTCCCCACGTGGTCGCGCTGCTACCGCCACCGTCGGAGGTCAGTGCTTCCTGCACAGTAGTTTCCTCCCGTTAACCAGGGTGGCAAAACTTCTCAACACAGCGGGCGAAGATTTCTACGCCCATGCTGAGAGCGGTTTCGTCAAAGTCAAAGCGGGGGTGGTGGTGAGGGTAGGCTAATCCTCTGGAAAGATTGGCAGAACCCAGGAAGAAATAGCAGCCAGGAACTTCTTGGAGGAAGAATGCCATGTCTTCTCCGCCCATCGTCTGGCACTGGGGCACAATCCCAGCGGGAGTTTCTACAACCGTTGCCGTGACAGAGCGAATCAGTTCGGCCATTTTTTCATTGTTAATCACAGGGGGATACAGACTGCAGTATTCCAACTCGTAGTGGGCACCGTGGGCCTGGCAGACACCGCTAATGATTTGCTCTATCCGTTCCTGAAAAAACCCTTCAAAGCCAGGATTGAAGTAACGTACAGTTCCACTCAATTGGGCAGAAGCCGCGATCACATTATGGGCGGTTCCAGCATGGAATTTGCCAACGGTGACAACGGCAGATTCGATCGGATCTACGTTACGGGCCACGATCGCCTGCAAAGCATTAACTACCTGAGCGCCTACCACAATCGAATCAACTGAATGTTGGGGAATGGCACCATGTCCGCCTTTGCCCAGGATCGTACAGTTGAATAATTCCACAGATGCCATTAAGGGACCGCTGCGAACTCCTACCGTACCGAGGGGTAAAAAGTTCCACAGATGCAACCCGATGATGGCATCCACATCAGGGTTATTTAACACACCCGCTTCAATCATAGGTTTTGCGCCGCCTGGTCCTTCTTCCGCTGGCTGGAAGATCAGCTTAACGGTGCCTGCAAACGAATCCCGATGCTGGGAAAGATAACGGGCAGTACCCAGGGCGATCGCAGTGTGCCCATCGTGTCCACAGGCGTGCATAACGCCATCGTGTTGCGATCGATAGGGAACCTCATTTTCTTCTTGAATTGGCAAAGCATCCATATCTGCCCGGATTGCCAGCACTGGACCTGGTTGTCGGCCCGAAATGATTGCAACAATTCCCGTCTGGGCAATGCCTGTTTGATGCTCAATACCCCACTCCTGCAACTTTTGAGACACAAATTCAGAAGTCAATTGCTCACGGAAGCCCAATTCAGGTTTCTGGTGAAGATGCCTGCGCCATTCCACAAGATAGGGTTGAAGTTCCTGGATATCCTTGCGAATGCGAGAGGTATCAACAGGCAGAGGGGTGAGTGAGGTTGAAACCATGGCTTTATGTGAGTGATTTTGCTCGAAGGATAGGCCTGCTCTGTTATCAGTTTGTAATGAGTTCAGTGCCCAGACGGATGTTTGATTGGGTAAAGTGTTTAATCTGATTGTGGCATTTACAGTCTCTCAATTTCCATCGCGATTCCTCCTCTATTGCCACTCGGATGCATTCTTCGTCCAGCAAGAGTTACGAATAAGCCGATTCTCAGGCAGTTTCTGACACAGCTACAGCGGGAAGCTACACCTGACAGAACCCGTCTTCGGATGATGGTCGGAGCAATTGCTCTGGATCTTTTGGTGGCAGTTTTTTGATTTTGGGAGGAAATGTGTTCTTCCAATTCCGCTCAAACAGCTTCCTTCCAAAATTCATGGAACCTGGGCGTGACCCGTCAAGCCAGCACTGCACCTCTGGTCTTATGGTAGGGAACATCTTTCATCCCTAGCCCCTGCCCCAGTCCCTCGTCCCTACGTCCTGACTCCTAACCCTGACCGCCATGTAGAAAATTTAACTTTCATTATTGGCGATGAGCACAGCTCGTGACGAAATGACTTCATATTTTTCAGGCCAGCAACATCCTAATTCTTTGCGATGCCTTAATTTCTTGACAGTAGAGTTACTTCTTGCCGCTAATCTCTGTAACAACCGAGTACACCAGAAACAGAAGAACGATCGCAGCCAAAATGAGTTCAAACGACATAATTTCCTTCTTAAAGCTCCTACTTCAGGAAGTCCTTCTTAAAACTCCTACTTCAGGAAGTATAGATAGAACTTTAAGCTAAGTTTCAACTCTTTTTGTGCCTGGTTCCGCTTGCAAGATTGAACTCTGTCAGGCATGATTAGTACACACTTATTACCAAAGCGCCTTCTAGAACAAAAATTATCTTTGCTGAGCCGTGCGGGTGATGCTCGACTAATCCTTCCCACAGATTAGATGGTTATTTTTTATCCAGCAACCTCCTGAAGCGACTCCCTAAGTGACCAGGTTCTCCCAGCTTGTCGGTGAAAAAGTAGCGTAAGCTACTTTTCATCTCAAACAAAATCCCTGGAATATTGATTTTGTCTTGGTGATAAGTGTCGCTTATCACCAAACTCTCAGGAGAGCCAGTTACCAATTAGAGAAATGGCGTAAGTTTGCCTGGAGAATTATGACACCAACTCAAGATTTGGTTGCATCATGGTGACTGTCCAGATGCCTACGGGAGGAATGAAGCATTCGCACAAGCAATCTTTACCAACCCTGGTTTTCACCCCAGCCCTTCTCCTTGTGTGAAGGTACCTATTTAGGAGGCAGATAAGAAATCGTGGCATGATCCTACTGCTTACAGATGTTTTTCTGCTGCTGACCCAGGTTCTCCTCTGGCTGGTAGTTGGGTTGGTTGCCTGGTTTGTCCTGCTCAAAGCGCTACCCAGGGCGTTTCTGAGTTTGCTGGTTTTGCTGCTGATCCTGGTCGTCCTGGCGCTTTCGTTTGTCACCGGTCCTCCCAGGGATGGTGGAGTCTTAGAAATTCTCTGGCGGATCATCTCCTTTCCCTTCACGCCGCTGGGTTTGGCGATTGTCCTGTTGGCAATTCTGCTATCAGGGACAAAGTTAACCACCTTTGCCCGCCGAGCCATTTTAATTGGGCTGATTATTCTCGCACTGGGTAGTTTTCCTTTCGTTGCCTACTACCTGGCTCAAGAACTGGAGATGGAGGCGATTGAACTGATTACAGCCGCACCCAATCTGGAAGCAGGAGGGCGACGGGTGATCGTGCTCCTGGGGCAGGGAACCACTCGTTCCTATCTCAGACCTCCAGTGACTAATGCCCTTGCGCCCCCTCAAAATGCACCACCGCTTAGCCCAGAAGCCGCTCAAATGTTAGCGAGGCTACCCCTACAAAAGGTTGAAGGAGATCCAGTTCTTGTACCAACCGCTTTCCTTCAAACCACGACTTCTGAAGTCAATCTGGATGAACAGTTTCAAGAAGAAATACTTCTGGCTCAAGCACCACCAGGACCCGGAAGAGTGCCTCGCCGCAGCAGACCTCCCGCTGCCCCCGCGGGCCCTGGTGGAGCCACTCCAGAAGGAAGAGTCGAGGAATTGGAGCAAAGGGCTCAAGAGCTAGAAAGAGCAGCTGAGCAAATGAAGCGGAGAGCCGAAGAAGGCGAAAGCCGACTTGATGACTTAACGCAACGGGCAGAAGAGGGACAAAACCGAATTGACGAAATGAAAAAGCGGGCCGCAGAAATTGAGGCAAGGGCTGCGGAACTGAGGCGGAGAGCCGAAGAAAGCCGCACAAGAGCCGCCGAAGTCCAGGAGAGGGCATCCCCTCCAGCAGATGGAGCCGCTCCAGGCCAAAGAGCAACCCCGGCTTCGCCGGCTTCCCCTGCCGCATCTCCAAGACCAAAGCCCAAGATTGTCATTACCAAAGAAGCCTATCCGATTTTAACGGGGCAACCGATTCAGCTGACTGAGAGGGGGAATCGGTTGATTTATGCAGCCCAACTCTTTCAGCAAGAAACTGGGAACAACCCTCTGATTGTAGTGAGCGCTTCAACGCGTCCCGATCGCCGCCAAAAAGAAGGAGAACGACGAGAAGATATTTCCGAATCGGCTGATATCCAGAGGTTCTTAACCAATACCATGAGGGTTCCAGCCTCTGGAATTCTGTTAGAGCATAACAGTCGCTCAGTGCGTCAGAGTGCAGAAAACGTGAAGAAGCTGCTGGCAGACCAGAACATTAACTACGGTGGTCAGATCACTCTAGTCACCAGCGCCCTAAACATGAACCGAGCCGCACTGACCTTTGCCAAGGTCTTTGACGAGGCCACGATTGTGGTACGGCCCACAGATTTTCATACGCTTCCTCCACCTGAAAGTATTGGAGAAGAGCTTGCCACCGGAACCGATGTTGTGGAACGCCAGTTCCAGGCATCTGATTTTCTACCCAGTGCGGATGCTCTTTACCTGAGTACGCAGGCGATTGACGAATATATCAGTGCTTTCTACTACTTCCTGCGAGGGTGGATTAAGCCAATTGTTCCCCTGTAATCGTTTAGGATCAGAGAGTTTCTGCATTGATTCAGGTCCGCGAACAATGGCTCAATCCCGACTGCAAAAATTGGGGACTTACCTGCGTCCTCACTGGAAAAAAGCAGCTCTGGGTATCCTGGCACTATTGATTACCAACGCTTTGAGCGTTTACATTCCCCTGGAAATTCGGAACGGAATTGACAAGCTGCGGGTGGCGTTTAGCTTCGATCAAATTCTGTACTACGTGGTGCTGGTGATTGGGCTGGCCTCCCTGATGTGGGGAGTGCGGATGCTTTCTCGCATCTGGCTATTTGGGGTAGGCCGTCAGGTGGAGTTTGATCTGAAGCAGCGAATTTTTACCCATCTGCTGAAGCTGGAACCGTCCTATTTTTCGGCCAATACTGTTGGAGATTTAATTAACCGGGCCACCAGCGATGTCGATAATATTCGCCGACTGCTGGGATTTGCGGTTCTCAGCCTGGCAAATATTATTTTTGCCTACGGTTTAACGCTGCCAATCATGCTGTCGATTGACTGGCAATTGACACTGCTATCACTGTCGGTGTACCCGGTGATGCTGCTGCTGGTCAGGCTGTTTAGCGATCGCCTCCGGTTGCAACAATTGACTGTTCAGGAAGAACTTTCTAACATCAGTGAACTTATCCAGGAAGACATCAGCGGGATTGCCCTGGTCAAGATTTATGCCCAGGAAGAAAATGAGCGTCAGGCGTTTGGGCAAATCAACCAGCAGCTTTTGGAAGCCAATCTCGACCTGGCACTGACGCGCAACATTTTATTTCCTGTTCTCCGTGGTCTGGCAGGGTTAAGCCTGCTGGCTGTGCTCTGGTTTGGGGGCAGAGCCCTGGAAACTGGCAGCATTACGGTAGGAGACTTTATTGCTCTGCTGCTTTACGTAGGGCAACTGGCCTTTCCAACTGCATTGCTGGGTTTCACCATTACCGCCTACCAGCGGGGCGAGGTGAGTATTGATCGGATTGAAACGATTCTGACCGTTGAGCCCAAAATTCAGGATGAGCCAGATGCCATTCCCCTACCGCGATCGCAGGTCAGTGGACAGCTAATGGCATGTGACCTGACATTTGCCTACCCTGGAACGGGTCGGGGGGCTGCTCAACCCGCCCTGAACCATGCCAGTTTTATAATTGAACCGCAGGAAACCGTTGCTATTGTGGGACCAATCGGCTCTGGCAAGTCCACCCTGGCAAATGCTCTACCTCGCCTTCTGGATATTGCTCCGAATCAGCTATTTATTGATGGCTACGATATTACCCAGATTCGCCTGGCAGACCTGCGGGGCGCGATCGCCTACGTTCCCCAGGACAGCTTTCTCTTTAGCACCACTATCAAAAACAATATTCGCTATGGCGACCCTGGAGCCGACGAAGCACGGGTAGTGAATGCGGCCAAACAGGCTCAAATTCATAGCGAGATTTTGAATTTCCCGCAACAGTACGAAACTGTAGTTGGCGAACGGGGAATTACACTGTCTGGGGGTCAACGACAGCGAACTGCCCTGGCTCGCGCCTTACTGGTAGACGCTCCTATCCTGATCCTGGATGATGCGCTCTCCAGCGTTGATAACCAGACCGCGACCCAGATTCTGAAAAATTTATCTGAAGGCACAGACCGCAAAACTGTGGTGTTTATTTCCCACCAGCTATCTGCCGCAGCTACAGCTGACCGCATCTTTGTGATGAACCACGGCACAATCACCCAGATGGGTACCCATGCAGAACTGATCGAGCAGCCTGGGCTATACCAAACTTTGTGGAACCAGCATAAGCTAGAGGAAGTTCTGGAATAACCTCTGTATCAGGTTGGCACCAGTTCGCCGGGTCGCAATTTGGCCCACTTGCCCATCTCTTGTTTAAAGCTGAGGCAGCCAACTACGTCCCACTCCATTTCGATGATTTCATCTCTATGGCGAATGTTGACATTAATTGTGGGTTCGGTGGCTTCAAAATCCGGCGTCTCAGTCAGGTGAGGCTGCTGGTGCTGATGCTCAACCGCATGGTAAGTGGTGCAGCGATCGACGTAGTGGCAATTGACGCAAATACACATAGCCCTTTTCTCTCAGCATCTGGGACACGAAGTTACAGAATCTAGATGCTTTTCTGTTACTCTAGCTCAGATGGGCAAATTATTTCAGTAGTTGCCAGGTAGATTTTCGTTACAGGGACTGGATTGAATCAAACCTATTGTCTTCCAACTTTCTCTGAAGTGTTTTCCGCACTGTCTCCCAGGACATGGCCCTTTAGCCTTGAATGGCTGCCCCATTCGGCATGTCTGGTAGGAGGAACCGTGCGAGATGCCCTCCTGGGACGGCAGGGTGAATATCTGGATCTGGATTTTGTTTTACCAGAAGGGGCCGTAGAAACCGCACAGGCGATTGCCCGTCATCACAAGGCTGGCTACGTTTTGCTGGATGCAGAACGGCAGATTGCCCGGGTCGTCTTTGAACAGGGCACTGCCGACTTTGCCCAACAGGTGGGCCCTACCCTGGAAGCGGACCTGAAGCGGAGAGACTTTACGGTTAACGCGATCGCCTACAATCCCCATACCGACCAGTTGATCGACCCACTCCACGGTTACGTTGACCTGGAAAAACGTCTGCTGCGCATGGTTTCCGCGGAAAATCTGGAAGAAGATCCCCTCCGCCTGCTGCGGGCATTTCGGCAGGCCGCTCAGCTTGGGTTTGCGGTCGAAACAGACACTCGCTGCGCTATTCAGCGACTCGCCCCCCTATTGCAACGAATTGCAGCCGAACGAGTTCAGTCAGAAGTCAACTACCTCTTGGGCACTTCTAAGGGGACCTTCTGGCTAACGGCTGCCTGGCAGGATGGCTTACTGAAAGCCTGGTTTCCGAATGCCAGTAACCAGAGTATGGAACGGATCGCTGGGATTGATCGGGCCTATGTACGGCTCCAGGAAACTCTGCCTGAATTTTCAAAAGAACTCAACAGCCGCATTCGCAGTGTCTCCAGGGGATTTCGTGCGGCGGCTTCTGATTCGTCCTCTCTTTCAAAAGCCTCTGTCGCTTTACCATCAGATTCCATTCGCACAGGATTGTCTACAGCAAAACTCGCTTGTTTGCTGCCTTCAGAACCTTCTGAGGCAGAAGCCCAACTCCGACGTTTGAAATACAGCCGCAACGAAATTCAGGCCGTCAGCACCATTCTCAAATTCTTGCCCAGGCTTTGTTCTGCCGCAGGCATTCATCCTTTACTCGTTAGTCAAGAATCATCGGTTTCCAAATCCCTCACCCTGTCCTTGCGGGAGCAATACGAGTTTTTCCAGGGAGTAGGGGTAACGTTTCCAGCAGTGACGGTGTTGGGGATCGCCCATGGCATTCCTCTGGAGGCGATCGCCCCCCTCATCCATCGGTTTCTGACCCCAGACGATCCCGTTGCCCATCCCGTCCCACCTTTAACTGGGCAGGATTTAATGTCTGCCCTCCATCTTTCTGCCGGGCCTCGTATTGGTCGATTGCTAGCGGCAATTCAGCTTGCCCGGGCAGAGGGAAAGATTGCGACCGTCGAAGAGGCGCTGGAACTGGCCGCCAATTTAATCAGGTGTGAGGAGTAAATTCACCCAACCTGATCTCCAGATCACTTTGCGAACTGTGTTAAAGTGATCTTCTTGATCGCTCATATGAGATGGTTTGTTGTCAGCCAAAACCGGGTTGGCCTCCGGGTAGATTTCCCGCTTCTCACACTGTTATTTATAAGGGGTAGACATGGCTAAACGCCGCAATCAGAAAAAAGAGAAGGCTCTTCGCAATCAGGCATACGCACGCAAATTCCGGAAGAAATCAAACACCGGTCATATGGGTAGAAGGCGGTATGACGGTGGTAACCGGATGGAAGATGCCGAGGGTGACCAGGAGGGCGTTAGTCGGGGTGGTGAAGGAGCCGCCGACTAAACGGTGACTCTTTGGTGCAAGTTTGGCAACCATTGGGAGGGAGTTGGAAATGGTCAGTTGATTGACACCAGGCTCTACCAGTCAAAATCACTCTCTAATACTTACTAACTCCCCAAAGCCCCAGAGGTTTTGGGGAATTTTATACTGTTTGGAATTCCGGATTTTTATAGTGAGTAAAAAGTGGGTCAGGACAGGGGGCTGGGTAGGCTTTACCACGGTTGGCGAAGCCGTGGCATAAAATCGAATTGAGGTGGATCAGACTGCGATCAGTTACGAACATTTGTCGCGATGGGAGACATCGATGGAACCTCTGTTATCGATGCTGGCAGGTACAGTCACCACCCTGATTTTGTCGAAGGTGTTGGAGAAGGCGGGCGAAGCGATCGGCGAAAAGCTGGGCGAGGCCGCACTACAAAAAAGTGGCGAGACGGTTCAGTTAGTCTGCAGGTAGTGGACTAGACCTGGGGATAACTATGTCAGAAAAATTGACCATACTAGCGTTCTGCAAACTGGATCCACATGTCTAGCACACCACCTAGTTTGCAAAACAGTGGAGAGCAAGCTCCAGGTGGCAGAGCGGGTTTGCTGAAACGGGCTGAAGAAAAGCCGACGGCGCAGAATATCCAGGTATTGGAAGGGGAAATGGTTGCCAGATGGAGGGCGATCAAACGTTTGCGGAGCAACTGCAAGCGCTGATTCAGCAAATCCAGGCTGAATCTCCCTCATTGCAGGTTATTTTAGATACGGTGCAGATCAGCGGTAGTGCTGAAATTGGCAATATCGAGCAGGTCAGCGAAACCAGCGGCGCTGAGCAAATTGTGGGACGCAATCTGGGGGTGGGTGGCGACCTGAAAATTGGGGATATTAAGCAAAAGCAGTAAGCACTGGCAAGTAACCCTCATCCCCCCGCTCATTCTCTCAAGAGGAGAGAGGAGAGAGGAAAGAGGAAGAGCTGGATTCAAAGTCCCTCTCCCGTTTTGGGCTACTGTGTATACCCATCTTGGGCATGAGCTAGAATCCAGCCTTGAAAGATACGCTCAAACCTTTGCAGTCCTTT
>JAIMBL010000228.1 GCA_023511615.1 Leptolyngbyaceae cyanobacterium HOT.MB2.61 | reverse complement strand
TGACGGGTCGCAGACCCTCAAAATTTAACCCCCATCAACTTCCTGGGTATTCGCTAACCATCAAATTCAATTTGGCAGAGTACTAGAACCCTCGCGGGGTTTAGTGTTTGGCAATCCAAAATCGCAAATCCAAAATCAAGAATTGGTATAAGCACCGCTACACGTTAAAACCTCCGAGGTTTACATAGGTTAAGCAGGGCTTAACTGTATCTTTTGATACCAGTCTTCCAAATTTCTTCACAGTTTGCATAAATTTCGGTTTCTGAAACTACGCCAACTTCACCAAAGTTTCATCAATTAAAAACTGGCATCAATCTGGGATGAATTTGGAACCCACCCTGCAAGTCTCCTCCGGATGTTGACGGATCCGTCCGTAAAGCTGTGAAGAAATATCCCAGCAAAGGTTCAAGGAGTTTGCAATGGTGAAGAAATCCGCACCAAAAACGCTGGATTTAACTAAATCAGGGTCTTCACCGACAAACTGTCAAACAATACAGTCGCTGCCGGAGAGATTTTTCCGGCTCTCTATCTTCACACAGTTTTACCCACCTGACTTTGCTGCGACCGGGCAATTGATTGAAGAACTGGCCAATCACCTGAAACATCAGGGTATGCAGGTGAAAGTCTTTACTGGACAGCCAGGCTATGCTTTTAGCAAAGCATCTGCCCCGGTAAAAGAAGAGTCTGGGTTACTGTATGTTCGGCGATCGCGCACCGCGCGGCTTTTTCCCAACCGAATCCGGGGAAAAGCCATTAACGGCCTCATGTTTGCGCTTCGCTCGGCTTTGCACCTGTTAAAGCCAAACCAATGTGGGGATGTCCTGCTGTTGACAACGGCTCCCCCTTTCCTGCCCATTTTGGGCTACCTTGCACACCTGCTATTTGGTATTCCCTACATCTGTCTTCTTTATGACCTCTACCCCGACGTCGCTGTTGGGCTAGGAGTCATTTCAGACAATCATTGGACCGTTAAAGCCTGGGATTTCATCAATCGTTGTACCTGGAGAAAGGCAGATGGCATCATTGTTCTTAGTTCCTCAATGCGAGAACGCATTGTTGCCAAATGCCCAGAAGTGGCCGACAAAATATCGGTCATCCACAGTTGGGCAAATCCAAGCTGGATTGTGCCAATACCCAAAGATCGCAACTGGTTTGCCCAAAAGCACCAGCTAACTGAAAAGTTTACGGTGCTTTACTCTGGCAATATGGGGCGCTGTCACGACATTGACACCATTCTGGATGCGGCTGTTGAGTTGCGAAATGAGCCAATTCAGTTTGTCTTCATTGGCAATGGCGCAAAACGCCAATTGTGCATTAACAAAGTCAACCGACTGGGTTTGCGTAATTGTCTGTTCCTGCCCTATCAGGACAAAGCTGACTTGCCCTATTCGCTCACAGCCTGTGATCTCTCTTTAGTCAGCATCAGCCCTGGAATGGAAGGGCTGGTTGCCCCTAGCAAGCTTTATTCAGCGCTTGCAGCGGGACGACCGATCGCCACCATCTGTGAACGCCATTCCTACCTGCGTCCGCTGATTAGCGATGCGCATTGTGGGGCAACATTTGATAACGGAGACGGGCAGGGGTTGGCGGAATTCATCCGCTGCCTGGCTGCGGATCCGTATCTGGTTGAACGGTTGGGGAATGCTGGACGCCGTTATCTGGAGACTCACTTCACCCCTGAAGTGATTTCCAGGCAATACTCTGTAGTTCTGCGTCGAGCAGTCATGAAGCGAGAGGTTGTTTCAATCTCCCCACCACAGCCGTCCATCAACAGTCCACTCTCCTAAAATCTTTTGGAACGTAAATCAGCAAATCCTCTTCTTAGAATGGGCAGACAGCAACTGCCCATCTTTTTTCATTTGTTAGCGGAAGTGATGGAGTGATGAGGTGGACGCAAGTCTTTATAGGATCCCCATAACAACTTAAATCCTGTCTACCCGTTGCTGATCGTCCTGATGGAATGCTGAGATCCGCGTATCAGTAAACAACCCTTTAGTGGATCAGGTTGCTGGCTCGGTTCCTGAGTACTTATTCAGTCTTGTTTGTTTTGGCAAAGGTTTAACTGGTTTTTGATCCATGTCGTCTACTACTTCCCGTTTTTCTGTTGTTGCGCTCAGCACGCTAGCTGCTCTGGTTGCACAGGAATTGGCTCGTACAGCCAATGTTGCTCCCAGTACGGTTGGCTCAGTTTCTGAAGCTGAAGACCAGAAAGGAGTGCAACCGATCGCAAACCCAAAACTGACTCAACCCGTTGCCCAGCCAGAAACCCTACCAGCTAAGCCCTTAACCGGTAAGAAGCAATCTGTAAAGGCTCAGAAGGGGAAATTGGCCAAGTCGCAAGCCTTCGCTGAACCTTCTAAGGTGTTGAGCCGCTCTGGTGAACCAACTCCCGTTTTAGCGACGAATGAACCTCTGCCTGTTCCATTACCGACGCCCAGGATTCATCAACCGCTGCAACCGGTGAATGTGGATAGTTTACCGATTGATGCGTTTGTGTCAGCCACTCTGAGGCAATCTGCGAGCAAAGTTGCCAGTGCTACAGCCCAAATTTCTTCAGTCAAGGCGACCAGACCCAAAGCTGCGAAGTCTACGGTGAAAAAGCCATTGCCTCAGAGAGCGATCGCAACCAGTCAGCCACAGGAACGGCAGTCAACCCAGGCTACTAAAGTAGCAACCCTACCGGATATTCAAAACCATCCATCCCAAAAGGCAATTGAGGGGTTGATGCAGCGGGGGGTCATCCACGGCTTCCAGAACGGAACCTTTCGACCAGATGACCCGGTATCCGATATTGAATTCAAAATTATGCTGCGCAATGCCTTTAAGCGCAGCCCAGAGAGTGTAGCAGGCATCCAGCGCCCCAGCGATGTGGTCACGCGGGCGGATGCGGCAGAGTTTGTTTATGCGCAGTTGCAGCGGGCAGAGATGCTTACGAAAGCAAAGGAATTGCCTGCTCAACTTGCCAACCCACCTGCCATGAATGCTGCGGCAGTTTCAACGCCCGAAACCATGGCTGTGGAGAAGGGAGGCGGGCCAGCACAGGTGGATCAACTGGCAACCACACCAACTTCAACCCAACTGCCCGACCGCCCAACTGCCCAACCCGTTCGGTTACCAACTCAGGCATTACCTGGCCAGACGCCATTCAAGCAAGCCACCGCGATGCCACCCAGGGGGATGCCTGCCACGTCCCTGACTCCAGCCCAGGAGGATTACACCCTGGGACCGGGCGATCGCATCAAGGTTGAGATTTTTGGAGTTCCAGAATACAGCCGCGATTATCAGGTGTTGGTTAACGGCAACCTGAAACTATACCTGGTGGGTGATCTGCGGGTACAGGGGTTAACCTTAACTCAGGTTGAGAAGGCGATCGCCGCTCGCTATGCCCGCTTGCTCCAGCGCATCAAAGTAGATGTCACGTTGACGGCCCCACGCCCGATGAATGTGGCGATCGCGGGAGAAATCAGCAAACCGGGTTCCTATACTGTTGCCAGTGGCGAGGGGGCACAATTTCCCACGGTAACGCGACTGATTCAGCAGGCAGGGGGAATTACCCAGTCAGCCAATCCCAATGTGGTTTATGTTCGCCGTCCCCAGGCCAATGGCACCGATCAACTCATCACTGTTGATCTGTGGGATCTGTTCAAAACGGGCAACATTCGGCAAGACCTGACCCTGCGGGATGGAGACATGGTGTTCATTCCGGCGGCTGACCAGATTAATCCGGCAGATGGGGCACAACTGGCTGCCGCTAACTTTGCTGCCAGTGCCAGCCAGCCTTTGAATATTGCCATCATTGGTGAGGTTGCCCGTCCCGGTCCCTATGTCCTATCCAGGGGACGAGGCGGGAGTGGTACAGGCGGTTCCGGCGATGGTGGCAGTGGGGCTAGCGGTGGTCTGATAACGGTTACTCAGGCGATTCAGCAGGCAGGGGGAATTACAGCCCTCGCCGATCTGCGCAATGTTCAGGTGAAGCGCACCAGTCGCTCAACTGAACCCCAGGTGATTACCCTCAATCTATGGGACATGCTGAAAACTGGCGATCTGAGCCAGGATCTGGTGTTGCAGCAGGGAGATACGATTACGGTTCCAACCGCAACGGCCATCAATCCAGCGGAGGCAAGCCAGTTGGGAACAGCCAGCTTTGCGCCGGACGTGATTCGGGTAAATGTAGTGGGAGAGGTTGTCAGTCCTGGTTCGGTTCAGGTGCCACCCAATACCACCCTCAATCAGGCGATTCTGGCAGCCGGAGGATTTAACAACAAACGCGCCTATAAGAAAACCGTTGAGTTGATCCGGCTAAATCCAAACGGTACGGCAACCCGCGTTTCGGTACCAGTTGATTTGTCGCGTGGTATCGATGAGAAAAACAACCCGATTCTGCGCAATAACGACATTATCATTGTCAATCGCTCCGGCCTGGCTCGCTTCACTGACACCCTGGATACCATTCTGGGTCCTGTCAATCGGCTTTTACCGTTCTTCCTTCTGGGGCTATAACGATGGATACTCAGCCTAACCTTCCTTTTCAAGCCTTGCCCGGAAGCGGAATGTCCGCACCAGGAAGCCTTTCCCAGTTTGACACAGGGCAAGAGGACGAAGGATTTAACCTGGAAAATTTGCTGGGCACGGTTCGCCGCCGCCTGTTGATAGCTGCAGGGGTGGCGATCGTGGCGACTGGCTTTCTGTGGTATCGGGCGCTAACTCAGGTTCCCAGTTTCCAGAGTGGTTTTCGTTTGCTGGTAGAACCTGTCACGGCTGATAACAGTCTGGAGAATCTAACCGATACCAACCCTTCTAAGCGATCGACTCTGGACTATCCCACTCAAATTGAGGTGTTGCGCAGTCCAGAGTTGATGCAACCCATCATTAGACAGATTCAAACCCAGTACCCCAACTTCAGCTATGGCGAACTCGTTGGCAAACTGACCATTTCTCAGCCGAAGGGGACCAAAATTCTGGAGGTACGCTACACTGACTCCGACCCCCAGAAAGTGAAATATGTTCTGGATGAGGTGGCTGAAGGGTATTTGAGGTACAGCCAGGTAGAGCGGCAGACCAACCTGCGGCAGGGGATCCAGTTTGTTGACAAGCAAATTGCAAAGGTGCAGCAGCGAGTAAATAACTTGCAATTGCAACTGCAAACCTTTCGTCAGCGTAATAATTTCCTTGACCCTGATTCCCAATCTCAGCGAGTATCCAGCCAAATCACTGCTCTGGAACAGCAACGGGTGGAAGTCCAACGGCAAATTGCTGAAACCCGTGCTGTTTACAACGGATTGACGGTAGAGCCGGGAGCTGTCACAGCCTTAGCCGCCTCCAGTACTTATCAGGGGCTTTTGGGGCAGATTCGGGAACTCGATCGCAAGATTGCGATCGAGTCTGCCCGGTTCAAGGATGGAAATCTGGCATTGCAATTGCTTGAAGATCAGAAGCAGAAGCTGATTCCGCTCCTGCGCCAGGAAGCTCGTCGGGTGTTGGGAAACCGCCTGGCTGAAGTAGAAAATCAACTTCGGCTTCTGGAAGTGAAGCAACAGGCGATCGCCGATGCCGAGCAATACTGGAGCCAGCAATTCAAACGCTTACCCGTCACCTCCCGGCAATACACGGACCTGCAACGGGACTTGCGGGTTGCCACCGAGAGTTTAACCCGCTTCCTGGCAACGCGCGAAAATCTTCAGGTTCAGTCAGCCCAGCAGGAGGTGCCCTGGCAGCTCATTGCGGCTCCTTCCATCCCTGGATTTCCCTTAACTTCCACCGGGCGAGACTTGTTGATCGGTGTCCTGGCGGGGTTAGCGCTAGGGCTGGGCTCCGCTCTGTTGGCTGAAAAACTGGATAAGACTTTCCACTCCACCCAGGAACTGAAGAAACGACTCAAACTCCCCATCTTGGCGATTATTCCATTCTATGAAGCGGTACAGCCAGAGCCAAAAGCGCCTTCCAAGATCAAGCATTTGTTCCAGCCTTCCAGACTGAAAGGTCTGGTGCGGGGTCGTCGCAAAACTCCAACTTCCCGCACCACCTCAGTTTTCCTGGAAGCCTTTCGTTCGCTGCATGCCAACATTCGCCTGTTGCGAGCAGACCCACCGATTAGTACCCTTGTCATCAGCTCGGCCCTGCCGGGTGACGGTAAATCAACAGTGTCAATTAACCTGGCTCAAGCCGCCGCATCTATGGGACAGCGAGTACTGTTGGTGGATGCCGATATGCGGAAACCACGAATTAGCGATCGCCTGGGGCTACCCAACACCCGCGGGTTGAGAGATTTAATTGAAACCAAAGCCCGCCCAAATCAGGTAATTCAGCAGTTTCAACGCTCAGAATCGGAAGATCTATCCGGCAATCCTCAAATTCTGCCCTTTGGCGCAGACAACCTCTTTGTCCTCACATCGGGAGAAATTTCTCAAGACCCCGCAAAACTGCTGTCTACTCAGCGGATGCAAGACCTGATGGAGCATTTTCAAACCGTATTTGACCTGGTGATTTACGACGCTCCTCCCGTTCTCAATCTGGCAGATAGCTGTTTACTGGGCGCTCATACCGATGGAATTGTGCTGGTAGCAGGTTTAGGTAAAACCGACAGCGACGCTTTGATGCAGGCCATAGAAACCCTGCGATTGTCTCGCATCCCCGTTCTAGGACTGGTAGCGAACAACCTGAGCGGCGTCACCTCAGTAGCGGTTAAGCATTATTACTATCAAACGTAGACAGGGAGTGAGGGGTAAATGGGTGGATGAGTTCAGATAGAAGCGACAGGCTACGGGCAACAGGTTGCAGGTGTTCTTTCCGCCTGTTGCCTCCCATTTCACTCCTCACTTCCACTAACACTGACCGGCGTTGCTGAATCTGGGGATAAAAAAGGTGCACGATGCTTGAAACTTCGTTTCAATTTATCCTGCTTTTCAGCAACGCCCAGTGACCTCCTATCCCTTCCCAGGACTGGGTATAGTGGTCTGTATGCCCAAACCTCTACCCCGGTTGCTTAATCTTCAGTCTACAGTCCTCAAAAAGGGTTCCCCTCTACCGCTGGGAATTGCGTTTGGTAGTGGGATTTTGATGGCACTGGCGGTGGCTCCGCTAAATGCCTTTCCGTTGGCGTGGATTGCCCTTGCTCCTCTATGGGTACTGGTCTTTGGCGATCGCCACCCCTCCCATCTCTCCCATTCCAACCCCTATCGCCTTGCCCTTGTCTGGGGCATTGGCTATCACGGTTTAGCCCTTTCCTGGATCACCGGACTCCATCCTCTCACCTGGTTGGGAATGTCGTGGCCAGCAAGTGTAGCCGTTGCTCTATTCTGCTGGGCCTTTATCACTCTCTGGGGAGCCATGCTGGTTGTCATCTGGGTGTGGCTGGTGAGAAAGCTGACCGGAATGAGCAGAAGAGAAAAAAGTGAAGACCAGGAAGAAGGAACTTCAAAACTCAAAACTCAAAACTCAAAACTCAAAACTCAAAACTCCCCCTCCTCTCCTTACGCCTTCATTCTCATTGCCACAGCTTTCTGGTGCAGCCTGGAGTGGTTCTGGAGCCTGGGTTCTCTTTACTGGACATCGCTTTCTTTCACCCAAAGTCCAGGAAATCTGGTGATTTTACATCTGGGACAACTTTCAGGTCCTGCAATGGTGACAGCAGCGATCGTCATTGTGAATGGATTAATTGCTGAAGCCTGGATTCGCTACCAATC
>JAIMBL010000227.1 GCA_023511615.1 Leptolyngbyaceae cyanobacterium HOT.MB2.61 | reverse complement strand
TGTCATCTATCATGAATCAATAGTAGATCCATTTTACATGGAAGATGTAAAAGTTATTTTCTTACAAGTCCTAAGAATCCATCGTTCGGTTACGGCGGCTACCGAAAAGGTATGCATAAACATAAGATAGTACGCAGCCAAGGAAGAAGAACTGGCACGTTAGAAAAATCCACAACATCAGGATCATGACGCTCCCAATCACCCCATAGGAGAGGAAATGACTCCCGATCGTAATCACACTATTGCTGACTAATTGTTGTAATCCCACAATCAATGAGGCGGTCAGTAATGCACTCAACCAGACATCCTGCCAGCCCACATAAACTGATGGCAAAATCTTGAACAAAATGCAGGCAACCAGAGCCAGAATCAAAAACGATGAGCCAACCTGAAGCCCTTTGGTCAATTGAAGCTCGTCTATCTGGATGAATGAAAAAGTTTCCTGAAAATTGGCAACCAGTTTTAAGATGATCTTGATTACGATATCTGTGACGAGTGAGGCTAGCAGTATCAGGGCTACTCCGAATACCAGCAGAAATGCTAGAAGTTTGTTCACCACAAAGAACAACACCATTTTCAGAGCAGAGCCTGCTTCGGATACCTGGCTGGGCGATCGCCAAACTCGATTCACCGAACTTCTGAGGACGCCAAAGACAACACTGGCTGTAAGTAGAAGCGCGGTAAACCCAACAATTCCAGCTCCGACACTATTCTCGTTGAGGGAAATGATCGTTCCTTTGATCAGCTCGTGAGCTTCAGGAGGCAGGTACCGCTCCACAGCTTCTTTAATTGTTCGAAATGCATCCGTATTGGGTCCAATCAATGAACCGGTGATGCTCAAGAGCACCAATAGCAGTGGAAAAAGGGAGAAGAGGGCATAGTACGATAAAGCCGCTGCCATGCCGGGGCAGTTGTTTTGGTCCCACTTCAACCCGGTTTGAATCAGAAGTTGAGCCGGTTTTGAGGGTAGGATGGTAGACCGAACGTAGGGCAGAATATTTGTTCGAATATGTCGAATCATAAAGACATGGAGAGGGGTTTTAAATCGACTTCCCTTCTCTGCGAGAGAAGCATACAACTTATATGTACGTTAACTCATGCAAGGACAGTGGTTACAGGAGCAGTTGAAGGCGTTGCTGAAAAGCAGTATGAATCGAAACGAAGTTTCGAGCATACAGCATCCATTTCATACCCGGATTCAGTAATGCCCAGTTGAATTCAATCCTGGTCGGACCGACTGGCGTAGGCAAAACCTTTCTCTCCTCGGTCCTTGCCAACGGTTGCTGCACATCAGATCATACCGTACGCTACCTTTTCAGTGCCGATCTGTTTCTGGAGATGAAACTTTCCAAAGCTGATGGCTCGTTCCCCAAGTTGCAACGTCAATTATCCAGCCTCGGTCGGCTCATTTTTGATGATTCGTTGCGAGACCCGCTGCTACCTCAAGAGGCTCGTGATGCTTGACTTGCTCGATTTACGCTATCGCAAAACCTCGTCTTTATTGGCCGCCCAACTTCCCATTAATCAATGGCATCAGCAGATTCAAGACTCTACTTTACACCTGCTGAAGTTGATGCCATTTCCCTGCCGAAGTTTGATAACATTGCGGCGCCGAAGTTGGTAAGAATACCCTACCGAAGTTGTGAAAATACAGCATATGGTAAATATCCTTATAATTTACGCTCCTATATAATTTACGCTCCTATAACGATCTTCTTGACCATCCTCAGTGGGGGAATGATGAATATCTCAGTGAAGTGACTGGGGGTAGTGTTTTGTTTCCTATGGTAGCTTTGCTCGTAGCCTTATTGGGTATTCTGGACACTGCATAGCTTCTTCCCTGATTTCATAGCTCCATATATGCAACGCCTTGGAGCCTTCATGGAAATCTCCTCTTTGCCTCAACAAAACACAACAAAACAGTGGAAAAATAAGGGAAGGCAAAAATATCTTCCCTACCTTTTCCATCTTTCGGTAGTGCCCAAGTCGTAATGATTTTTGAGTCGTTAATGCTGGCGGCTAGTGCCGCTCATCATTACCCTGTCAGGTCTACCCATCTTTCCCACTTAGATGGGATTGGTTCACACAGGTTTTAGCGATCGACCGACCCCATGATAATGTCAATGCTGCCCAGGATGGCCACAATATCTGCGACCTTCATGCCACGCAACAAATGGGGCAGTACTTGCAAATTGTTAAAATCGGCTGGACGAATCTTAAACCGCCAGGGGAAAACACTATCATTCCCCATAATAAAGACTCCCAGTTCACCCTTACCGCTTTCCAGGCGGACGTAATGCTCGCCAGCAGGAATTTTCCAAGTTGGGGCTACTTTTTTGCCAATGAACTGATAGTCAAAAGCATTCCATTCAGACTTGGGTCCAGCGGCCATGCGCTTTGCTTCCAGGTTCTCGTAAGGTCCACCAGGTAAACCCTTCAGAGCTTGCTTGATGATTTTCACCGACTCCCGCATCTCCCGCATCCGTACCATGTAGCGGGCAAGGGCATCACCTGCAGTTTCCCACTGAATTTCCCAATCGAAGTCATCGTAACATTCGTAATGATCAACTTTGCGCAAGTCCCACTTCACACCGGAACCCCGCAACATGGGACCGGAAAGTCCCCAGTTGATAGCATCTTCGCGGGTAATGGTGCCAATCCCTTCTACCCGGCGGCGAAAGATAGGATTGTCAGTCACCAGGCGCTCGTACTCATCTACTTTGGGCAGGAAGTAATCACAGAAATCTTCGCATTTATCGACCCAACCATAGGGGAGGTCAGCAGCCACTCCGCCAACGCGCCAGTAGTTGTTATTCACCATCCGGTAGCCTGTGGCAGCTTCCCACAGGTCATAGATCATCTCCCGTTCACGGAACTGGTAGAAGAAGGGGGTTTGAGCACCGACGTCCGCCAGGAAGGGACCAAACCATAGCAGGTGATTGGCAATCCGGTTCAGCTCCAGCATGATGACGCGGATGTAGCTGGCGCGTTTGGGAACTTCGATACCAGCCAGCTTTTCAGGAGCATTGACGGTGATTGCCTCGTTGAACATCCCTGCTGCATAATCCCACCGGCTGACGTAGGGGACATACATCACCACTGTACGGTTTTCGGCAATCTTCTCCATTCCCCGGTGAAGATAGCCAATTACGGGTTCGCAGTCGATCACGTTTTCCCCATCAAGTGTGACGATTAACCGCAACACTCCGTGCATGGATGGGTGGTGAGGACCCATATTGAGCACCATGGGTTCGGTTTTCGTCTCGATCATTGCCATAAGCGAGTGGTCTCCCCTCTGTTAAAGATCTGCAAAGTGGCTGAACTCTTTTCAATTATAGGACGGACGGTCGGAAGAGGTTGTTATCGCTGGGGGCGATCGCCATTTGCTTTCTCTGAGGGGACTATAGATGAATGTCACTGACTCAAGAGCCTTGAGATAAATCGCAGGCTCAAAGCAGAAACCGGTTAAAACAGGTTCAAACCCCAACAGATCTGGGTTTCAGTCAGTTGAAACTGACTTTAGCTCTGAGCCAGAACTTTAGTTCTAAGCTTATTTCAGTACCATTCGCTCATAGACAATTCTTGCTCGCGCCCCGGCAGCAATATTGGAACGCAAATCAGCGGTAGGTTCTCCAATGGTATCGACGTAAGCGGGGGACTAACTCAACTGAAAAACTCTAAAACTCAAAACCCAAAACTCAAAATTCAAAACTTATCCTCCCATCGACCCTTCCCCCCTTCTCCTAACCTCCCCACTGTTGCTTCATCCGTTCGATTCGCTCTAGCAGACTTTCATTAGACATGCGGGAGTTCAAACGCTCTACCAGCAGGGGAAAGGCAAAAGGGGAGGGACGTTTAGTTTCTTTCCAGACGGTTGTTAGCGAACGGATGCGATCAAGGGTTTTGGCTAAGCGGTGAACTTCTAACTGGTCATCGAGGGCTTCCCTTTCCGCCTGTTTAAGCAAGAGATTTTCTGGTTCGTACTTTAAAAATACGTCATAAAGCAGCGATGAGCTGACCTGTAGCTGATTAGCAGTTTTCTTGGCAGAGGGATAGCCCTTAAACACCAGACCCGCAACTTGTGCGATGCCGCGAAATTTTCTGCTGGTAAGTTCTGAAATATTGAGGCTGGCTTTAATGTCTTCGTAAAGGTTTTGGGTGTCAAAAAACTGTTCAGAAAAAAGCTCTTGAAAGGGGTAATCTTTTGGGGCAAGAATTTCAAACCCATAATCATTAACCGAAATGGTGAATGTTGCATTTTTCTGGCTAGCGAAGCGGTAGCCCCAGAGAAACCCCAACCCTTCATGCACGAATCGCCCCTCGAAGGGAAACACATAAAGATGTTTGCCCTCGCGGGTTTTGCATACTTCAATCAACAATTCATTCGCAGCAGGAAGGTGAGAAATGCGCTTTTGAGCCGATAGAATTGGCAAAACGCACTGCAACTCCTGGTTCAGGGTTCCACCCTCCCGGCTGGTCTCAATTTCATGCCTCAGGTGGGCACTCAGCGAGTCAGAAATTGCCAAATTACCACCAGCCCAGGTGGGGGTTACGGTTGATTTTTTGTGGGCCGCCTTAACGTAGACAACCATGTCCTTCATCATGAAGAATTCCAGTTGTTTGCCCGCAAAGAAGAACACATCCCCCTTCTGCATTTTTGAAACAAAACTTTCTTCAACGGTTCCAATTTTGGTCTGATTCATGTAGCGAATTTGTACTGTTTGATTCGAGGTAATGGTTCCAATCCCCATGCGGTGCATGCGGGCAATTTGTGGGTCAGATACCTTGTAAACTCCATTCTCTAAAACCACCTTCTTAAAGCGGGGATAGGAACTCAGACACTTACCACCCTGGGTAATAAATTCCAGAATCCAGGCAAATTCTTCATCGGTCAGGTTGGCGTAGGAAACGGTTGCTCTGAGGTTTTGAAGAGTTGCTTTGGCTTCAAACCCATCTCCACAGGCCAGGCTAACCAGATGTTGAATCAACACATCATAGGGCTTGTTGAGTGGACGTCTGACCTCCACATCCCCAGCGTTGAGGCCCTTGCGAAAGGCGGAAATCTCTAGAATTTCCAGGGTATTGGTGGGTAAGAAAAAGATTTCGGAGGTACCCTGGGGGATGTGTGCTGATCGCCCCGCCCGCTGCAAAAGTCGAGCCAGATTTTTAGCACTGCCTATTTGCACAACCCGTTCAACCGGCTGAAAATCCACTCCCAGATCTAGGGACGAAGTACAGACGACCCATTTGATGGCCCCGGATTTCAGCCCTGCTTCGATCGCTTCCCGCTCCTTCACATCAATGGAACCGTGATGGAGCGCAATCCGGTCCGTATGCTCTGGTATGGCGTAGGATAATGCCTGAAACCATCGTTCTGACTGGAAGCGGGTGTTGGTAAAAATCAGCGTCGATTTTTCAATATCGAGGGCACTCACTAACTCATCCAGCATGTGTAAACCCAGGTGCCCTGCCCATGGAAAGGAATCGACGGATTCCGGCAGAATACTTTTGATCACAGTCTTTCGCTGAATATCGGTCTCGATAATAACGGGATCGGCATTCAGCCCGACTGCAACCTGAGCAGCTTCCTGCACATTGCCAAGCGTTGCCGACACGGCCCAGGTTTGCAAATGGGGACACATTCCCCGCAGGTGAGACAGACTCAGTTCAGTTTGAGTGCCTCGTTTGGAACTCATTAACTCGTGCCATTCATCCAAAATCACTCCTCGCAAGGACTTGAACAGCTCCTTTGCACCCGGATAGGCCAGCATCAGGGAAAGGGATTCTGGCGTAGTGATCAAGATATCCGGCATGTCCTTGAGCTGGCGCGTTTTCTTCGACGAACTGGTATCACTAGTTCTGGACTCAACTCGTAAATTCCAGCCCATTTCCAGGATGGGTCGTTGAATAGATTGCTCAATATCCCGGGAAAGCGCACGCAGCGGCGTAATGTAGAGGAGTTGTAGCCCACGGCTGGGAGTTTGCAGCATAGTGGCGATCGCACCCATCACAGCTGCATAGGTTTTCCCTGAACCTGTGGGCACCTGAATCATACCGCTTTTACCCGCCAGGTAAGCCCGCCAGGTTTCCAGTTGAAACGGCAATGGCTTCCAGCCCTGCCTGTCAAACCAGTTGAGTATAGGTTTTAACGGAAGGTCGTTCACAGGTAGGAGATCCAGTTAGAGAGACAATTCTTATACCATTTTGGATTTTAGATTTTGGACTGAGAAATCCTTACGATGGCTGGTTTCGTCAATCTAGCTGCCAGATTCGCAATTTAAATTGGTATTACCCTATTGTGACTGCATCAATTTAAAAAATGCGTGCTATTCTGATCCGGTCTTTCCCCCAGACGGAGTTTAAGCCTGAAGATGGTTAGTGAACAAAAATCCCTTTTTTCCACAGCCGAGTTGCGGGGTTGCTACACCGTGGGCAGGTCACCTGAGCTTGCAATTAGCCGGGAATCTTTGCAAGAGTGGAAGCAGCGGGTTTTTCGGTATCAACAACAGGTAAAAATTAACCCACCTGCTCAGCAGGGAACCCTGTTTGACCTGATTCCAACAGCCGAAGAGATTGCAAGTTGTGTGAATCCGTTTGAGTTGCCGCAGCAGAATACGGAGTTTTGGCGCTGGCAGGCAGCGGATGAAGGGGTATCAGCACTTTACTTTGTGATTGACTATGAATTGCCAATTTTGCTGTATGTCGGTGAAACGGTGAAATCAAACCTGCGCTGGAAAGGAGAGCATGACTGTAAACGCTATATTTTGAACTACGTTTCGGCGCACCGTCCCTGTAATCTGCCAGTTTCGGTGAACATTGGGTTTTGGGCCCAGGCTCCGGTCAAAACCCGTGATCGCCAGCAGCTTGAGTTGGCGTTGATTTACCAGTGGCGATCGCCCTTTAACAAGGAGAACTGGGAGTTTTGGGGAACCCCCTTCATTGGCTACGGTGTACACACAAGTTGAGGCTGAGCCAGGCTCTGTCCAGGAAAGAGGGCGTTAAACTTCTGCAGTCCATGTAGAAAGGTGGGTATTCCCGGCGGGCGCTGAGAGCGATAGCCCGACCATCCTATGATAAGTTAGCGAAGTTGGGCAATTCTTATTGCAGGAATCAGCCGATAAAGACAAATGGATGCTACTGGGATCGCGACAAGAATAACGGGAATATCTACCTCAGGTTGCCAAATAGAAATTCTGCGCAGAAAAATTGCTTTCAATGGGTACAGCATCCAGCCTAGGAATGACAAACCCAGAATGACACCCTGTTGACCTGCTAATTGGCTACCAAATATCATGGCACACGTCTGTATAGCAATCTGAAATATCAGAAAGATAGTAATCAAGAAGCTTTTACCCAGGGCAAGGAGGACGTTGTCGTAAGTCAGCGCTAAGATGCCAACGAGGGTGTCGATTGAAAGGAGTTGTAGCATCCACCCTGCTGCTTTATATCGGTCGTCATAAAGCAATCCGATCAATTTGTCCCCAAACACAATTAGAAATAGAGACGCACCCCAGGCAGCACCGATTAAGCCCAGGCGGGTTTTGCGCAAGACTGAACGTAGCTCTTCGGGCCTTTCGCGGGAAATTTCTGAGTAGGAAGGGAATAGCACTTTATCACCCAGTTTCATGATTAGGATGCATACAAAAATAACTTGATTAACTAAGCCGTCTTGCGGGGTACAATTCGATAATTCCATTCTCCATGAA
>JAIMBL010000226.1 GCA_023511615.1 Leptolyngbyaceae cyanobacterium HOT.MB2.61 | reverse complement strand
CCATATCCAAGACTGCGAGCTTCGGCTGCCAAGACTAATCGACGCTGTTTCTCATCCAGATGCGGCAGAATTGTGAGGAGTTTTTGGGCAAGCGGATTGTCATCTATCATGAATCAATAGTAGATCCGTTTTACATGGAAGATGTAAAAGTTATTTTCTTACAAGTCCTTAGTGGTGCAGAAATCTCAGCCAGAGAATATTAATCCTCCCGGAGAGGCTAGAAAACCAAAAATCCAAACTCTCAAACTACGTGAATACGTGAAAAACTGCCTCACTGAGTTCTTAACTGCGAGAAATACTCGTTGTAGAGAAATCCCCTAATATCAAGGCTTTCAGGAGTTTTCTGCACCACTAAGATCACTAAACCTTCAGGAGAGCCACGCGAGCGAGACGCTCGCACTGGTGCAGGGATGGATGGAATGGAATAATGATTGGTAATGGTTTGAGAGAAATATATGATTTGAATTCCATAGGGTTTATGGAACCATCTATTATCTATTTTGTTACTTTTTGCACCTGGAAGCGTCTAGAGCTAAATCTTGCAGCGCGGCAAGGGCGATCGCCAATTTCAAACCGCCATGCAATACATCTATCACAACCCAATTGCTGCTAATTTAATTGAGTCTTCAGAAACCTATCCTTATTATTGGAGTAATCCCCCGTAGAAACAGTGCGAGCGTCTCGCTCGCGTTCAAGCCGCATAGCGTCTCGTTCGCGTTCGAACCAAAATTATCACAACCACCTACCCACTATCCCACCCATCCCAAAACGATTGAACTGTTGAGCGATCGCACCATCAATGACTCGAATGAGCAACTGCGAGAATGGGCACAGGAACAATTAAATATGATCTAAAAATGGAAGCAAGTTCTAATGGCTGAGAATACTGCGAAGGTAAATATTTCATTCCAGTCACTACTAGAGGCAATTTCATCACTGGGAGTTGCTGAAAAGCATCAACTTTGGGAACTTCTGGAAGCTGAATTATTCCCTAATGATGAAGATTCGACTGAGGACATTGCTGACATGCAAGCAGCCCGTGCTGATTACAAAGCAGGGGATTACATGACCTTTGATGAGTACAAAGCGCACTGTGCAGAGCAATCGGCCTGACTTACACCATCATTACACCGAAAGCTGTGCAGAAAAAGCTGGATGCTTTGCCTAATGAGTTTACGATCGTATCGCTGAGAAGATTGAGCAAATTGTCAAAGATCCACGTCCTGATGGAGTGGTCAAAATGAAAGGTTCAGACCATGAATACCGTATTCGCATCAGTGATTATCGTGGTTGCTAAGGGTAGACCTAACAAGGTAATGATGAGCGGCGCCAGCCGCCATCATTAACGACTCAAAAATCATTACGATTTGGGCACTACCAGGTTTCTTTTCATGAGGACAAATGGACAGGAGCATCTCCCCCATCTTAGACAGTAGTGACGCCCGAATAAAACCCAGGCTTGCTCCAGGTACCATTGTGACCAGTTCAGAAAATAGAAGCAGTCTGCGATTCATAACGGCTTCTGGGAATTAATGTCATACACTGACTCCTTGAAACCCTGACTCCCCGATCCCCTTTCCAAGGTTGCCACAAAAAATTGACAAACCCAACGAGAGAGCAGCCCCTCATGCTTCTGTTCCTTCTGTAATTGCAGTGTGATGATGCATCGGATCCAGTAAACCTGGAAGTTCCTGGTTTAATCGTCCTGATCGCACGAATTCGGTATAGGTTGTAATTTCAATCGCAAATAAATCCTGCTGAAGTTGTTGAGATCCGATTTCGAGCAGGTCAGGGTCCTGTTGACATAGTTTGCTACTTTCATCCTGTATGAGCGCTAATTTTTGTCTCACCTCTGCTTCCTTTGCCTGATGGGTTTCTGGTTCAACTCCAGCTTTCGATGCAGCTTGTTGTAAATACTCCAACACACGAGTCAGGGCAACTTGCCGGGAAATTAACTCCAGGTAGCGATCGCGCAAGGGACTCACTTCAATTAAATTCAGTGCTGTCAGTACGGGTTTTGCCGTTGCACCTTGAAGCAGGGTAGTGAGAAAGACCGTGCTGAAAACGGCCACCAGAAGAGCTTGTCTTTCCGGCAAATCCTCCGGCACGCTCAAAGCCAACGCCAGCGCAACTCCACCCCGCAAACCACTCCACCAGAGCATGGTTTGAGTGCTGAGATCAATATCAGATTGCACCAACTGATTACTGACCCAGGTTAAGCCAAATACCACAATCATCCGTGTGAACAGAACTGCCGCAAAGGTAATACAAATCAGGCCCAATTCAGCAACATCCGTTCTAAGACGAAATTGAGCACCAATTAATAAAAACAGAATGGAATTGGTAAAGAAGGCGACAAATTCCCAAAACTCACTCACTGCAATGCGAGTGCGTGGACTCATGCCAATCCGGGAACCGAAGTTGCCCAGAATCAATCCTGTCGCAACCGTTGCAATCACTCCAGACCCACCTAAATTTTCGGCGATCAGATAGGCAGAATAGGCTGTCACCAGCGTTAAGGATTGTTCAACCAGAGGGAGATCGAACCGCTGAGTCAGGTAAGAGATACTGAAGCCAAGAACTACACCAACCAGTAATCCAACTCCAACTACCGTAAAGAAATTGACAAGGAGTTGTTGTGGATCAAAGCTTTTCGTTCCTTGCGCAATGCCCAGCATCAACCCAAAAGCAACCACTGCGGTGCCATCGTTGAACATACTCTCCCCTTCAACCAGTGCCTTGAGTCGAGGGGGCGCACCCAGTTCTTTAAGCAATGCACTCACAGAAACCGGATCGGTTGCTGCCAAACAGCTTCCAATCAGCAGGGCAACGGGGAGGCTGATCCCGCTCCAATGGTTGAGCGGCAGGGCAATTCCCACAATGGTGATGGCAACGCCGACCGTGACGTAGATGGTGATCGGCACTAGATCCCGTTTCAAATCCTTCCAGTTAAGGTTCCAGGACGCTTCAAACAACAGAGGCGGCAAGAAAATCCACAGGATCAGGGCAGGTGAGGGCGTGAAAAAGCGAATATCCAGTAACGCCAGTGCCATCCCCGTAATTACCAGCATCAACGTGTAAGGCACTTGCCGCAACCAGGGCACAAGCTGTGAGAAGGTCGCAACCACTAGAGCAGCGGAAATGATCAGCAGGAATTGCTGCAGGCTTTCTTCGATCGCAGTAGTTTCAGCAAGAGTCAATAGGAGCATGTCCTTTATCCTTTATAAACACCTGGTGATCAATAACCAATGCCCATTACTGACTCACTGACAAATCAGTAAAGAAGGTGGTGCGAATCTTCGCGCCTTGAACAGAACGGAATCCCTCAGAGACTTTCTGCTCAAGTTTCATTTTCTGCTTAAGTTTCATCATGCGATTGGATTTTGAGCCAGAGTTAAACTTTGAAATGATGGAACTTCATAAACTACTGAAAGTCTGGAGATCTCCTGAGAATTTGGGGATAAGCATCGCTTATCCCCAGAACAAAATCAATATTCTGGGGATTTTGTTTTAGATGAAAGAGTAGCTTGCGTTACTCTTTCACCGGCAAACCGGGAGAACCTGCAATTTCACCAGAGGGAAATCTGGAATTAAGACAGGTTCAAACCCTAAATAATCTGCGTTTCAGTCAGTTTTAACTGACTTTAGCTTTGAGCCAGAACTTTAATTCTGAGCTTATTTCAGTGCCATTCACTTATAATCCCAGGCAGGTGCGTTAGCCCACTGGAACTCTGGCATCGGGGCACGTAGCTAACTTAAATTTGTCATTACAAAAGAATTTGTCATTACAACAGTCCCTGCTCCATGGATCCTTAAAGAGTGTGGCTCACTCGCCGGAAAAACCCTGTCAAGAGCAGCGCGTGCACATCGAGGATGATTCATTAAACTTGAGCGGAGTGAATACCTCCCATCCTCCTAAACCTGCTCTTCTTCCTCTTCAATTTCTTCTCGTCTGGGTGGCATCGACAAATAGAAGGAACCCGATCGCTGCGGTACCTTACTGACCTGAGACGCGATCGCCCCCTGCGAGTGGCTGCTGGAATGAATCGACTGAAGCACATCGGCTACCGGATGATACATCACCGTCAGTAAGCAAGAGCAACCTGCCAGCAGCAGCAGATCCAATTCTTTGCTGGTCAGCCTCCGCAGGTGAGTTTTGCGGAAATGAGGGACTAGCCGGGTTTGGGGCGTGCGCTTACGAGGCATCAGTTCAATTTACTCCTGGAAAAACAGTCTGATTGGCATCCAGCCTATCCAGTATACCCAGGCTGCTCTAAAACGTCTCCGAACGGCTGCCCTCGAAACAGGATTCAGCTATTTCCCAATCCAAAATCTAAAATCCAAAATGGTAATATAAGCGACTGGTTGAGTAAGTTCCATTCACTGCAATCATAGATGAATGCACCTGAACGGTTGCATCCAGTGGATTTAGCTAACCGCTAATCGGGCAATTTTGATTTGGAAGAATGAGCAATGGCAGAGAACTTGAGAAGCTGGGTTGTGACACAGGGGGTGCAGCGATCGCCTAATCGGGCCATGCTGCGGGCTGTGGGTTTCAAAGATGAGGACTTTACCAAACCCATCGTGGGCATCGCCAATGGACACAGCACCATTACTCCCTGCAATATGGGCATCATGCCCCTGGCATTGAGGGCAGAATCTGGGATTCGAGCAGCGGGTGGAATGCCCCAGATGTTCGGCACCATCACGATCAGCGATGGGATCTCAATGGGAACCGAGGGCATGAAATACTCCCTTGTCTCACGGGATGTGATCGCAGATTCGATCGAAACCACCTGCATGGGACAGAGCATGGATGGCGTAATTGCCATCGGTGGCTGCGACAAAAATATGCCAGGGGCAATGATTGCGATCGCCCGCATGAACATTCCTGCCATCTTTGTCTACGGCGGCACCATCAAGCCTGGACATCTGAATGGACAGGATTTGACCGTGGTTAGCGCCTTTGAAGCGGTAGGGCAGTACAGTGCTGGAAAAATCAGCTACGACCAGATGCTGGAAGTAGAACGCCACGCCTGTCCGGGGGTGGGTTCCTGCGGTGGCATGTACACAGCCAACACCATGTCTTCTGCTTTTGAGGCAATGGGCATGAGTTTGATGTACTCCTCCACCATGGCAGCGGAGGACACCGAAAAGGCGGATAGTGCTGAAAAATCGGCAATCGTGCTGCTGGATGCGATTCGCCATCAACGGTTGCCACGTCAGATTATTACCCGCCAGTCCATTGAAAATGCCATTTCGGTGATCATGGCGATTGGAGGCTCCACCAACGCGGTGCTGCATTTTCTGGCAATCGCCCACGCCGCCGGAGTCGAACTCACCCTGGATGACTTTGAAACCATTCGCGGGCGTGTCCCTGTCCTGTGTGACCTGAAACCCTCCGGTCGCTATGTAGCCACCGATCTCCACAAAGCTGGTGGCATTCCCCAGGTCATGAAAATGCTGCTGGCCCACGACTTGCTCCACGGCGATGCCCTCACCATCACCGGGCAGACAGTTGCAGAACTGCTAGCAGACATTCCTGCAGACCCTCGCCCTGAGCAGGATGTGATTCGTCCCTGGAGCAACCCTATGTACTCCAGCGGTCACCTGGCGATTCTGAAAGGCAACCTGGCCACCGAAGGAGCCGTCGCCAAAATCACCGGCGTTAAGAAGCCCCAAATTACCGGACCTGCCCGCGTGTTTGAATCAGAGGAATCCTGTCTGGAAGCGATTTTGGCGAATCAGATTAATCCTGGCGATATCCTGGTAATCCGCTATGAAGGACCCAAGGGAGGACCCGGTATGCGGGAAATGCTGGCTCCCACGTCAGCTATCATCGGTGCTGGTTTGGGGGATGCCGTTGGGCTGATTACCGATGGTCGCTTTTCTGGTGGTACCTATGGAATGGTAGTGGGTCACGTAGCCCCAGAAGCGTACGTGGGGGGAGCGATCGCCCTCGTGCAGGAAGGCGACTCCATTACCATTGATGCCCCGGCCCGTCTGCTGCAACTGAATGTGCCCGACGAGGAACTGGAACGGCGCCGCGCCAACTGGACTCCGCCCCAACCCCGTTACACCAGAGGAGTGCTGGCAAAATATGCGACGCTGGTATCATCCAGCAGTCTCGGTGCAGTAACGGATTTGCATGTGAATCCGTAGCGATGCTGCAAGTTCCTGATGGAGACGGGAGGGATAAAGACGGTTAAAGCTAAATGGCACTGAAAAAGCTAAATGGCACTGAAATAAGCTCAGAACTATAGCTATAGCCACCAGGCTTAGGACGGGGTGCAGAGGTGGAACCCCTGGCTGGGGGCTGCGCCCCCACACCCCTCCTTAAACCCAGTGTCCTAAGCAACTTGGCGACAGCTATAGATGAAAGAGTCGCTTACGCTACTTTTTCACCGCTAAGCCAGGAGAACCTTTCCGCTTTGAGCCTGAGATTTATTTCAAGACTCTTAAGTCAGTGACATTCATCTAAAGCTGGTTAGTTCCAAACGTGTTGCACTGGTTCAAACTGCCTGACTGAATCCCCCGCTTAAACCACCGCACTCTTTGGGCAGAACTACCGTGGGTAAAAGCATCAGGAACAATGTAGCCTTGAGCCTGGGCTTGCAGGCGATCGTCACCAATCTGGCTGGCGGCATTCATTGCTTCTTCAATGTCACCCTGTTCCAGAATTTGCCGCGATCTTTCGGCGTGGTGCGCCCATACCCCTGCAAAACAGTCGGCCTGCAACTCCAGCCGAACAGAGAGCTGGTTGGCTTCTACTGGAGTCACCTGCCTTTGCAAGGATTGCACTTTGCCTGAGATACCCAGCAGGTTTTGAACGTGATGCCCAACTTCATGGGCAATGACATAGGCCTGGGCAAAGTCTCCGGGGGCATTGTGGCGGTTTTGCAAATCACGGAAGAAACTCATGTCAAGATAAACTTTGCGATCGCGCGGACAGTAAAACGGCCCCATCGCAGACTTGGCATACCCACAGGCCGACTCTACTGCACCGGAAAACAACACCAGCTTTGGCTCCTGGTAAGTTCCTCCCATCTGCTGAAAAATTTCGTTCCAGGTATCTTCCGTATCCGCCAGGACAACCGCAACAAATTCCTTCATCGGGTCATCCGCCTGAGAGTTGGTGCCCTGCTGAACGTCAGCAGGAGGATAATTCCTGGAAGGTGTGCCCTGTTGCAGAATCACACTGGGATCGCCACCCAAAAACGTCACAAGCAGTGCCAGAAGAATCGTCCCAATCCCACCCCCAACGACTGCCGACGGTACTCGGCTCCCGCGCCGATCCTCGATATTATCGCTTCTGCGGCCAAATTCCCATTTCATGGTTTCTCTCCAGAATAGTGCGCAAAATGATACTCATTTGAACGGAACTCGCGATAGGTGAGGGAGTGTGCCCCCCTACTCCCCCCTGTGTCACCTTTGCTCTTTTGGTATGGAATGGTTTGAAGGACGTTCCAGACAAATCACATCACCAGAATTTCCATTGCAGCAGAAAATTTAACAGTAACAAATTGATGGGGCGCTGGATACACATCCAGGGAATAGAAATTCAAAAAAGCGGGATGAATTGAAATCGATCCAATCCCTCCCGCTTTTTATAGCGGTAGTCACTTAAGCCCAATGTCCTGGTGTTCCGTCAGGAAAATTTTGACGAGTCACAGACCCTCAAAATTCAACCTCCATCAACTCCCTGGGCATTCGCTACCCGTCAAATTTG
>JAIMBL010000225.1 GCA_023511615.1 Leptolyngbyaceae cyanobacterium HOT.MB2.61 | reverse complement strand
GTAAGGGGCCAGGGGGCCAGGGGCTAAAGAGTGGTTCATGCATTTGAAACTGGCTGTAACTAACAACTAACAACCCACGACTAACAACGATTCCTCACTTAGGCGTTGCTCAATTTGGGAATGGAAAAGGTGGTGGATGTCTGAAACTTCGTTTCAATTCATCCTGCTTTTCAGCAATGCCCTCACTTAAGGCAGCCAGCGGGGACGAAGGCCGGAGAGGGGAAGGGATTCGGGCGTAGGGTAAGTTGTGGGGGCTGCGGGATTAATAGGCAGGAGCCAGAGGCGGCTGTTGGCGATCGCTTTGCCGGAGCTATCTCGTAGGGGTTCTTTGGTGGTTTCATTGGCTGTAGTTGCGCGAATGGTCTGGTCAAATAAAACAGCCAGTCCATCGGGTGACAGGCTGATCTGAACGTCACGCTGATCGGGGAGCAGAATCAGGGGAGAGAGTTTGCTGGTCTTAAGGTCAATGACAGCCAGGTAAGGTTCTTCGCGGTAAAGGTCGTTATCCGTTTTCAGTTCAGTGAGCAAACAGTAGAGGAATTGTTTAGTGGGATCAAATTGGGTATTGAGGATGGAGCCTGTGGTTCGCAGCAGCTCTTTTTGAGTGCCCTGGTTGCTGACGAGAAAGAGCGATCGCGTCCGGTCGGTGTTGAACTTGATCATCGTAGCCAGAGAACCATCTCTGGAAAAACTCAGCACCATACCAAATTTGGGTAGAAAATCCAGGGGTTTGGCATCGGGTTCCAGGGGTAAAATAGCCAGTCCCTGCCCCTGCGCGATCGCGAGGGAGTTGCTGTCCGGCGTGATGAGAAAGTCACCGCCCGGTTCACCCTTTAACGGCGTGGGAGGGGCTCCCTGCCGCACAATCCAGGGACCAAAATCGGCGGGGTCGTTTCGGTTCACCCGCTGCACCACAATCACCTGACCGTCAGCCGACAGATCAAATTTGAGGTTTTGGTGGGTGCTGCTGTCCAGCACCAGTTCAACTTTTCCAGCAGGTTCCGGTTTTGGTAGAACCACTGATGCTTCTGATGCCTGAGGGGTAATTTGTTCTGGCGGTTGGATCTGAATTCCCGTGGTTACGGTAAAAAGCTGCTGTTCCAGTAAACTCTGGGGTTGGGCGGTGCGTTGGGTAGCGGCAAAGAGGATGCGATCGCCCAGAGGGTAAGGTTCGAACTCCATCACGACCAGGTCCTTGGGAGTCAGTGCCAGTTTCTCCTGGCGAGTGAGATTGTAGAGCATCAACCGCCCTTCTTCTTCCCCTTCAACCCCAATGTAGGCAAAGGCGCGATCGCGGGTCCGAAACCGTCCCACAAAGGGCTGAAAACTGGCTCCTTTACCCCCACTAAACCGATCCCTTGCACCTTCAAGTCGCAGTTCAAATTCGGTACCATAGGGTGCCGGCATTGGCAAAGTATAGGCCATCCGTCGCCCCGCCCAACTGACCTTGCCAGAAAGCGGTGGGTTAATTTTCAAATTAGACTCAACGCTGGCATAATCCATCGGACGGCTGAAGTTAAGAATGAATGCCATATCTTCTGCCCCCACATGTCGATCTTGCCAGCTAAAGCTGCGGACATGAGCTGATGCCCGCTCTCCTCCCCAGAGCAACACTCCAATCACAATGCTTAGCGTTACCATGAGAGCAATGGCAACGCGATCAAGGGCGAGCGGAAATGGAGTTTGTGAAGCCTTGAAGGATTGGCGCATGTTTTTGGGCATTCTCAATAGGACGTACTAGGTGCTGCTGTGGGATACGAATTCAAGGATCTGGGATCGGAAATTCTGCTTGTAGAGGGTTTGTTGGAGCCCTCAATGTGTGAGCATATCATCCAGATTGCGGAGTGTTGCCAGTTTAAACCATCCAGCATCCTGGTCAACGTTGTGGACACCGATGTCCGCAGCAGTGGGATTCTGCCGTTGGGTGATAAGGAAGGAGCACTTCAAGGTTCAACCAACCAGTTGCTCCTGAAAAAAATCCAGGTCATTCAGGAGATGCTGTTTAAGCGTTACGGCGTCAGATTTCCCCACGCCGAAATGTGTTCTATCCTACGTTACCTGCCGGGACAAAACTATAAGCGTCATGTTGACAATCTGCTGTTAGCAAGCCGTTTTGTGGAAGTTGCTAATGGAATTCCCACACGGGACATCAGTATTGTTGGCTATTTGAATGACAACTTTGAAGGTGGTGAAACTTTTTTCGATCGCCAAAACCTGAAAGTCAAACCTCAACGTGGTGCTGTACTGGTTTTCCCATCCTATTACACTCATCCGCACCAATCCTTGCCCGTCATCCGTGGCAAGAAGTACTCATTTACCAGTTGGCTATTTCATTAATGAACCATACCCACCCTTTTCAAACACCCTCTTAAGATTTTAATCGCAGACTGGGTGGCGTCTTGCTAGAAACGGGGCTCTGACTCCTTTGAAACCCGGATTCCCTCGCCCCCTTTTCAGAATTGCTAAAAAATTGACAAACCCAGTTCACCTTCTTGAAACCGTGCCTCGGTAAATGCGCTCTGCCTGTTCTGGAGACAACCATGGCAATACATCCCGCTCTTCAAGTTTCGGAGCCCGGTTGCCATTGGGTACAGTAACGACCTCTTCAACTGGCAGTGAAGGAACTTCACAGGCAACGGGGGGAGCCATTGTACTAATGAGTCTGGTGGGGACAGAGCTATCATCGGAGTACTCTGCAATCTGGCTTTGAGGCGGTATGTAGGAGTGGGTTTCGGGGTCGTAGGCCAGGACCTCGCCCGTTTCGATGTGATAGATCCAGGCGTAGATTCTGAGCTTGCCCTGGTAAAGTTTGGAGTGAACGACCGGGTAGGTCTTCAGGTTTTCAATCTGGGTCAACACGTTTTCGGCGATCGCAATTTCCAGCAGTTCCTCGCCTGAGTAGCTGCCATAGTTTTCCTTCACCAAGCGCCGTGTTGCTTCTGCATGCTTCAGCCAGTCGTAAACCAGCGGCATTTCCTCCTGAAGCTTATTCAGTTGTAACAACCCTTTCATCGCGCCGCAGCGGGAATGTCCACAAATCACAATTTGACTAATTCCCAAGGCATGAATGGCATATTCCACCGATGCACCTTCACCCCCGTTGGCAGCCCCATAGGGAGGAATAATGTTCCCAGCATTGCGAATTACGAACAATTCACCCAGATCGGTTTGGGTAATTAAATTGGGTACAATTCGTGAATCTGAGCAGGTAATAAACAGGACTCTGGGGTTCTGCCCGTGGGAAAGCTGCTCCATCAGTTCCCGGTGAGTTGCTACGTAGTTGGCCTTGAACTCGCGCAGTCCTTTAATCAGTTTTTTCATCAGAGACCCCCTTTATGGTGGGAGCGATCGCAACTTCTGATCATCGTCTCCCAGAAGCCAGCCCCATCGCTAACTTACTCCAAAAAGTTCAGGAAACTCAAATTATCTTTGTTGATGAAAACAATCAGTTTTGCTCAACTACAAAGCTTTTGATTCCCAATTTCAGAAGGAGCTAAAATTCAGGAGTTGAAGTCAGTGAGAGGTGAAGGGGGAAGGGGGGAGGAGTAAAGTTTCCTCAGAAGTGAACTGTGCGCTAGCGCACTTTACGACTTCTCCCTAAGTTTGGGAGTATCTTTAGCACTCACCATCGCTAAACCTATGGCAAGAACAAAAGAAGCCCCCTCCGAGATTGACCTGAGCAGTCCCCAATATTACTTTAATCGAGAGTTAAGCTGGTTGGAATTCAACCGCCGCGTTTTGCATGAAGCGCTGGATCCCCGCACGCCGCTTCTGGAGCGAGTCAAATTCGCAGCTATTTTTGCCTCAAACCTGGATGAGTTTTTTATGGTACGAGTTGCCGTTCTCAAGGATCAGGTAGCTGCCGAGGTCAATGAGCCAACTCCGGATGGCCGTACCGCCCAACAGCAGTTGGATGAGATTAGCCAGCATTTGCATCCGATGGTGACTCAAGTTCAACAATGCCTCGAAAAAGAATTAATTCCCCAACTGGCAAAGGAAGGCGTTTACCTGCTTCACTACACCGACCTGGATAAGGATCAGCGTCTTTACCTGCAACGCTTTTTTGAGGAGCGAGTCTTTCCTGTGTTGACGCCGCTGGCCGTGGATCCCGCCCATCCCTTTCCCCTTATGTCAAACCTGAGCTTGAACCTGGCGGTGGTTGTAAAAGATCCGAGCAACGGGCAGGAATCTTTCGCCAGGGTGAAAGTACCTGTTGGGGTGCTACCCCGATTTATTCAGCTTCCTTCAGAGTTGCTCCTGCACAAGGGAAAACCTTGCATTTGGGCGGGCGTTCCCCTGGAAGAGGTGATTGCTCACAATCTGGAAGCTCTATTTCCTGGCATGACCATTCAAGAACATCATGTTTTTCGGGTCACGCGGGATGCTGACCTGGAACTGCGCGAAGACGAAGCCGATGACCTGTTGCTGGCAATTCAGCAAGAGCTACGTAAGCGACGTTTTAGTGGTTCTGTAGTGCGATTGCAGATTCCAGAATCCATTTCTGACTTCGTGCGGCAGACCCTAATGAAAGGGATGCACCTGTCAGAGAAGGACGTTTATATGATGAACGGGCTATTGGGATTGAAAGATCTGTTTTCCCTGCTGGGAGTCCCCCTGCCTCATCTGAAAGATCCCCCTTTCACTCCGGTGATTCCTCCCCGGTTGCGGAAGTTGCCTGCTTTCGCAGAAAGTGAGTTGGATGTAGAGGAGGGGAGCAGTATTTTCAGTGTCATCCGGGAGGGGGATTTGCTGGTGCATCATCCCTATGAGTCGTTTACGGCATCGGTGGAGCATTTCATCACCTATGCAGCAAATGACCCGAATGTATTAGCCATTAAGATGACGCTTTACCGCACCTCAGGGGACTCCCCCATCGTCAAGGCGCTAATTGCTGCCGCAGAAAATGGCAAGCAGGTGGCGGCCTTGGTGGAACTGAAAGCCCGCTTTGATGAGGAAAGTAACATTACCTGGGCAAGAGAGCTGGAAAATGCAGGTGTGCATGTGGTCTACGGGGTTATTGGGCTTAAGACTCACACCAAGATTGTGCTGGTTGTGCGCCAGGAGGATGACCGGATTCACCGCTATGTCCACATTGGGACGGGCAACTACAATCCAAAAACTGCTAGGGTTTATACTGATCTGGGTTTGCTGAGTTGTCGGGAGGAGTTGGGTGCGGATCTGACCGATTTGTTTAATTTCCTGACGGGCTTTTCTAAGCAAAAGTCTTACCGCAAACTACTGGTGGCCCCGATGACGCTGCGCGATCGCATCACCGCCCTCATCCGTCGTGAAGCTGAGCACAGTAAAAATGGCAAACCAGGTCACATTATTGCCAAGATGAATGCTCTGGTTGATCCCCAAATCATTCGCACTCTCTACGAAGCTTCCCAGGCAGGTGTACAAATTGATTTGATTATCCGGGGTATTTGCTGTTTACGTCCTGGGATTGCAGGCGTTAGCGAAAACATCCGTGTTATCAGCATCGTCGGTCGCTACCTGGAACATTCCCGTATCTTCTGGTTTCAAAATAACGGAAAGCCAGAGGTCTTTATTGGCAGTGCAGACTGGATGCCCCGCAATCTAGATCGTCGGGTTGAGGCTGTCACCCCTGTTGAAGATTCAGAAATTGCTACAAAACTTAAAACGTGCCTGGATATTTTTCTCGCAGACAACCGGCAGGCATGGGATCTTCAATCGGACGGTTCCTATATCCAACGCCATCCCACTGAGGATTCTCCAGAGCGGAGCGCTCAAACGATTTTGATGGAAATGGCACAGCAAACCGCTTAATTGAACCACTAGAGGGGATGATGTCAATGGATACTCAACCTGAAATGCTGCCTGGTATGAGTCCTGCCGCACTGGCTGGTTCAACAATCTACCCCTGGGATACAGGGCCAGCTGTGGCAGAGTTGCAGGAACTGCTGAATGCCCACGGTTTCAAGCTGAGAATTGACGGCGACTTTGGCTATATCACGGAAGCTGCCGTTAAAGAATTTCAGCGACAGCGGGGGTTAAGAGTTGATGGCGTCGTTGGCCCCAAAACTCATGTCGCTCTAAAAGTCTCGATTCAGCCCGGTAGCCGTACCCTTCGTTTGGGGCATACCGGCTCTGATGTTTGCGAACTTCAGGGATTGCTGCAAGTCTGTGGTTATAACGTTCAGCGAAACGGAATCTTCAACAAGGAAACCAGGAAAGCCGTTGTCGCTTTTCAGCAAAAACACAAATTGAGAGCTAGTGGAGTTGTGGATGCAATTACATGGCATATGCTGCGTGGCAAGCCATTACCGCCACTATCTCCCAAAACTCGGCGCTGGTTTTTAGATGTTGGCAAGTGGTGGTAATTCAATCGTCTCTAAAGGCAGGGTCATTTTGAAGCCGTGCTTTGGAGGGAGAATAGCCTGCATTAGGTGAAATACTTATGGGACTTGGGGGAGCGGAGCGGGGGGGAACCCCTGCTGCCGAAGGTTGGGAATTTTGAGGGGTTCCTGTAGTTGGGGCGCTACCCTGGGGAAAAATTGGGACTGGCAGAAGAGAAGGCGCTGCAACGGGGACAGGCGATTGAGGATTGGAAGGTGCGATCGCTGGGGGCACCTCTGCCCCTGGAAGAGGTGCTACAGGAGGGGGCGGTTGGGGAACCGGAGGCGTGGGAGGTTTGCGATAACCCAGCAACGCAACCGAGAAGTTGTTGAAGTAGGTTGTCCAGGGTCGGATTCTGGGATTTTTTTTCCAGTTGCTACGGGAAACGGTTGAAAGCAGGAGGGGGACTTCCTGACCGTTACGCTCTCCCAGAACGGTGACGGAAACCTCTGTCACCTTTGGCTCTCTGGCAAAGGTCTGCCTTACCAATCTTTCCGCGACGGATTCTGCTCGCTCCATCAGTTCTGTAAAGGTCTGATCTTTAGCTGGACGGAGGGTAGAGCGAATTTGCTTAGTGTCTGCCAGGGCAGACGGGTTGAAAATGCCGAAGCTAATGAGAATGGTGAGGAGGATTGCCGGAATCTGGAGGCGATCGCCCAATCCCCTCCGAGCGGATTCTTTTCTCTGAACAATAGGCATTGAAACAGAATGATTTTGAAACGGCTTCAGCCTCTCTATCCTAAAGGGAATAGTTTGACGACTCATGTTTTCTAGAAAACATCTTAGTAGGGATATGCTACGTGTCCCTACTAAGATGCTACACACCACTGATCACTTGCACTAAGCTTTGTCAATCACATCTTTTGCGGCATCTTTGATATCTTCAACTGCATGTCTAGCAGAGGCTTCTTGCTGTTTAGCCTTTCCCTCTGCCTTCATTTTCAGGTCTCCTGTCACCTCACCCACTGCTTCTTGAACTTTGCCTTCAATGTTTTTAGCCGTTGCTTCAACGCGATTTTCAATGCTCATTGATTTACCTCTTGCATATTTCAAGACAACAGAAGAAGTGTTCTTTCAAATCCAAAATCTATCCTTCCGTTGAAGAATGAGCATCCGTCTTGAGCTTGATTCAGGCAAAGTCTAAAGGAGGATGAAAGCTGATTGACTGACCAATCTTTTCCCCCTCATCCCCCAACCCCTTTTCCCACCAAGGGCGAAGGGGAGCTAGAACGAGTTGCTTGGGTTCAAAGCTCCTCTAACGTTGTGGGAGAGAGGTTTGGGGTGAGAGCAATTGAGTGTTGTCAGTCAATCAGGGATGAAAGGTAGTTGTTAGTTGTTAAGTAGCTGGGTGCAATTAAATTAAAGATGGTTTTGGGGGTGGAGGGGGTGACCCCCCCTGCCTGGGGGCAACGCCCCCACTCCCCTTTCTTCCAACTAATTATGTCTACCTACTTAGTT
>JAIMBL010000224.1 GCA_023511615.1 Leptolyngbyaceae cyanobacterium HOT.MB2.61 | reverse complement strand
GAATGAAGGTTTCACCAGTCCGCTTTATGCATAAAAACCATCATTTTTAACAAAATCTTCCTAGTTCTGAAAAATACTGAGGGGATAATTTTTCGTTTATCTAAAGAGTAAAGATGCACACAACTCACACAACACTCCCAAAACAGCAAGATCTTGACTATTAAACGAGGGCAATAGGATTGCCCAAAGTGATGATACTCGCTCTATTTACTTCTGAACGAATAATCTATAAATCGGTGGCAGGAAAATCAGATTTAGTTTGCTTGCGGCTACCTTGAGACATCAAAAATTTCAAATCTGGCTTAAATTCTTTCGTTAAAAAAGCACCAGCGCTTTGTTTTTAACAAGAATATGGAAATGAGGGAACGGTTACGGAGCAGCCCCCCACTCCCAGGAAAGAACAATGATCTTTGACTCCAGCGATTTACAGGCAATCCGAGAGTGCTGCCGAGATGATGCTGCTTTTGAGCAGCTTCAGGCAATCCTGGTAAAGAAGCTGGCGACTTTAGAAAAATTGACCGAACCGGATCAAAGGCGAGTGCGATATGAAGCCATTTTGAACGCTCTGCCCGATCGCGTCTTTCTCTCCAACCGCAATGGGGATAACCTCGACTTCAAAGGCACTCCAGAAGATGAGAAGCGGGGCTTTTCGCCAGAAACAATTCGAGGCACCAACCTGCGGCAGTTTGTACCGCCCGACTTGGCCCAGCGGTGTCTGGACGCGATCGCCCAGGCACTGGATACAGGCAATCTGCAAACGCTGGAGTATCAACTTTCAGAAGACTGGAAAGCCGATGGTGATCTGAGAGACTACGAAGTGCGCGTGGTTGCCAGCGGAGAAGAGGAGGTGCTGGCGATTGAGCGGGATGTCACCGACTTAAAACAGGCAGAAAAACGTCAGCTTCAGGCAGAAAACCAGTATCGCAGCATCTTTGAAGCCATTAGCGATGGGCTGATTATCGGCGATCCAGACACAGGTATTGTCGTGGAAGCCAACCCTGCTGTCTGTGAAATGCATGGCTACCCCCGTGAGGAGTTTATTGGCTTAGCCCCACACCAGTTCATTCATCCAGATAGCTTCCATCTATTTGAAGAATATGTTGCCGCTATCAAGGCGAATCGACCATTCCGTTGTCGGGCGGTTGACATTAAAAAAGATGGCACCCCGTTTCTGGTTGAAGTGATCGGAACCCGTTTCAACTATCGGGGTAAGCCCCATCTTTTGGCCGTTGTCAGGGACATTACCGAACAGGTTGAGGCCGAGAAGGCACTACGGCTGAGCGAAGCACGCAACCGTGCCCTGGTCAACGCCATTCCCGATTTTGTCTTTCGTCTGGATGCTAACGGAACCTTTCTTGATATGGAAACTGCCCTCGACGAAGACCTGATTCAGCCAGCGGAAGGATGTATCGGCAAAACGGTGGACATGGTGTTACCAGAGACGGCAGCCCAGCGGTGGCTGTACCACATCAGACAGGCACTCGCCACCAGAGAGTTGCAAAGCTTTGAGTACCAGGTTCCGATTAAGGGAGTGTGGCGCGATCGCGAAGCCAGAGTCGTCGTCTGTGGTGAACAGGAGGTCGTCGTGTTTATGCGCGACATCACCGAACGCAAACAGGCAGAACGAGCCAGCGATCGTGAACGCCGTCTGTTTGCCGAAGGTCCTGTCATTGTCTTTCGCTGGGTCAACGAAGACAACTGGCCGGTAGAATATGTCTCAGCCAATGTTTCCCAATTTGGCTACAGCCCCGAAGACTTCACCAGTCGCAAGTTACTCTACGGCCAAATCGTCCACCCTGAAGACCTTGATCGCGTTGGCAAAGAAGTAGAACAGGGGGTTGCCAGCAGACTGAATGCTGTTGAGCAGGACTACCGAATCATTCGAGCTGACGGAGAAGTCCGCTGGGTTTACGACCTCTGTGGCATTGTCCGCGATGAGCAAGGAGAAGTCACCCACTACGAAGGATATGTTTTAGATATCACCGATCGCAAACAGGTTGAGGCGGCCCTGCGAGAAAATGAAGCCCGTTTCCGGTTGTTAGTCGAGCAGTCACTGGTGGGTATCTACGTAATCAAGCAAGGAAAGGTTGCCTACGTTAACCCCCGCCTGGCCCAAATGATGGGCTATACCGTTGACGAGCTGATTGGCCATCCTGTGCTGGATATCGTGATCCCCGAAGATCGGGAAATGGCAGCCGAAAATATCCGCCGCCGAATGCAGGGTGAAGTGGATGCCCTGAATTACACCCTGCGGGTGCTGCGCAAAGATGGAGTACAGCTCGAAGTGGAAGTTTTGGGCAGTCGCACCAACTTCAACGGTGAACCCGCCATCATGGGTACCCTGCTGGATGTGACCGAACGCAAACAGTCAGAAAAAGCCCTGCGCGAGTCAGAGGAGAAGTTTTCCAAAGCCTTTAGCTCCAGCCCAGCAGCCATGTCTCTGACGACGTTAAGCGAAGCTCGCATCCTGGACATCAACGACAGCTTCCTGAAAGCCACAGGCTATACCCGCGACGAAGTAATTGGGAAAACGATTCCTGAGCTCAACATCTGGGTTAACCTGGCTCACCGGGATGAAATGCGTCGAACCCTCCTGGAATTTGGAGAAGTGCACAATCTGGAAACCCCATTCCGGCGGAAATCCGGCGAGATCGGCGTGATGTTATTCTCGGCTGATATCATCACCTTCAAAGGAGAACCCTGCGTCCTTGGCGTTACGGTGGATATTACAGACCGCAAACGCGCCCAGGAAGCACTGGAACTCAGCGAAGCCCGTAACCAGGCATTCCTGAATGCCATTCCTGACCTGATGTTCCGCATTCACCGGGACGGCACCTACCTAGACTGCAAAGCCGACCAGGACTCGGATTTTGCCGTGCCCCCCGCAGAAATGATTGGCAAGACCGTTTATCAGGTTTTGCCACCAGAAGTGGCCCAGGAGCGGATGTATTACATCGAGCAGACGTTGAAAACGGGGAAAACTCAAGTTTTTGAATATCAACTGATGCACCACGGAGAGTTGCGGGACTACGAAGCCCGTCTGGTAGTCAGTGGTCAGGATGAGGTGCTGGCCATCATGCGCGACATCACCGAACGGAAACGGACAGAAGCCCAATTGCGAGCCAATGCCGAACGCGATCGCCTCCTGGGGCAGATTGCTCTGCGCATCCGGCGATCGCTCAATCTGGATCAGATTCTGACCACCACTGTGGAAGAAGTGCGGCAGTTTCTGGAAGCTGATCGCGTCTTCATTGGTCAAATTGACCTGAGCTGGCAGGGCAGAATTATGGCGGAATCCTTTGCCCCAGAGTGGGGATCGATCCTCTCCTGGATTACCAACGACCTGCACCTGCGAGAGATCCGGGCCCTGTTTGCCCAAGGGTACGTCCAGGCCATTGACGACACTGCCGAGGCTGCGGTATCGCCCCTGCTGGCAGACTACTATGCCCAGTGCCAGATTCGCGCCAGCCTGGGAGTACCCATCCTGCTGGAAGACCAGTTTTTTGCTGTTCTGGTTGCCCAGCAGTGCAGCCATCCTCGCCACTGGACACCCTTTGAAATTGAGCTCATGTCTCAACTGGCAACTCAGGTGGCGATCGCTATCCAGCAGGCGGAGCTGTACCAGCAGGTGCAAAACCTCAACACCGACCTGGAACAACTGAACGCCAGCCTGGAGCAGCAGGTCCAGGAACGGACAGCCCAACTGCAACAGAGCATGATCGAACTCCAGGAATTGAGCCAAGTCAAAGACGACTTCCTCCATACTGTTTCCCACGATCTGCGTACTCCCGTCATGGGCATGCTGATGGTGTTGAAGAATCTGCAAAACAAGGCTACGGATTCTGTCCCTCTTTCTCGCTCAGTCCTGGATCGCATGGTGCAGAGCTGCGATCGCCAGGTCAATATGATCAACTCCCTACTGGAAGCCCATTCCGCCGAAATGCAGGGAATCAGTCTCAATTATGAGTGCGTGAACCTGGGAGAGCTGGTGCGGGCGATCGTGGATGACTTAGATGCCCTGGTTGTGGACAATCAAGCCACACTCACGAACCAGATTGCCAACGATTTACCCACCATTCAAGCCGACCCTACCCAGCTTCGGCGAGTGTTCGAAAACCTGATCACCAATGCCCTCAAACATAACCCACCAGGGTTACAAGTCACCCTATCGGCAACCCTTGAAGAAGACGCCATCCGCTGCTGTGTTCAGGACAACGGAGTTGGTATGACGACAGAGGAATGCGAAACCCTGTTTGAACGATATGCTCAAGGCAGCCGTTCTAGACGTTCAGCCGGAATTGGTCTGGGTCTATACGTCTGCCGCCAAATCATCACCGCTCACGGAGGCATCATTGGCGCAATCAGCAAACCCGGAGAAGGGGCAACCTTCTGGTTTACCCTGCCCCTGGTAGGCGGATAGAGGCACAGCCTACTTCTGCTTGCCTGCCTCATCAACCCTGATGTTGATAAACGGTAAGGCCCCATTACTTCCCATCACTGTTGGAAAGCGGCCATCCCATTTTTCAATCGCCTGTTTCTGTAACAATTCCGCTGTCAACGTCTGCCGTTGTAGTCGTTGAGCTTCTGCCTGCCCACGGGCACGATTGACCTCTGCTTCTGCTTCTTTCTTTGCCTTCAGGGCAATGAATTCTGCTTGCTTTGCCTCCTGCTCAGCAATCTGCTTTGCCTCGATCGCCTTATTAAACTCAGGCGAGAAGCTAAAATTCACCAGAGAAATATCATCCACAATCAACCCATAGGCTGCCAGGCGGGTTTTTAACTGGGCATCAATTTCATCCTTCAGTTCCGTTCGCTTGATCAGAATTTCTTCTACATTCTTTTTAGCTGTAGCAGCTTTCAGCACCTCAGAAACGGCAGGGGTAATAATTCCATTCACAATTTGCTCCTGGTCTCCAACTCGCTGGTAAACCTTGTTTACCTGAGCCGGATCAATGTGCCAGTTAATCGCAAGCTCCGTGGTCACATCTTGAAGATCCTTAGAAGCTGCCCTAGCATTAATGTCGTTCTTCTGCACCCGCACATTTAACCGCTTGACGGAGGTCACAACTGGCAGAATGGGGTGAATTCCTTCGTCCAGAATCACATCTTGAACTTTCCCAAAACTCATTACCACACCCCGCTCCCCCGCATTCACAATTACAAATGGCTTAAACAAAATCACTCCAACCAGAAGGGTTATCCCACCAATGATGTAAAAAGCACCATTCGTCGATTTCATACCCAATTCCTTGGCAGTTGTTTACTGTGGTTGTTTATAGGGGTTACTACAACCCCAATGACCACTGTTCCTGGATTCAGAATCCCTTATTCCCTTACTCCCCATTCATCCATTCCCTACCCCTTCCCTCAAGCCTCACTCAGTCCAATGCGATCGCCCGTCTGCCACTGGAACAGGCTGAGAACCATTTCTACTACCCTGACTGCTTTATCACTAATTTCCAACAAAATCGACGGAACAGCAAATTCTTCTTCACTTTGTAAACTCTGATGGGAGGTTGTTATTGGTGCTGGACAATGCTCCCGGCACACTTGAGATAAAAGCAGAGGCAGATCTCGCCTCACCTCTGCCCAATAGACAGCGGGAAACTGGACGTAGTCAAAGTTGCAGCGACGAAACACCCGCTCAATCCGGTGGTAACGATAGAAAGACCAGTCACGCCAGATACGCCAGGAGGGATGTAAATCATCTGCTATTAGCAGTTCATCAACCTTTTGGCGAAAAGTTGGCAAATAATCGTCTAGCCAGAACCGCATCATTCTGGCGTAGTTAGGGTTTTGGCAGGCCACCAGGTTCAAAATCTCATCCCGGCTGACACCAAAATGGTTGAGCAATTCGGTCGGCAGGTAACAAATTCCCTGTTGGGCATCTTCCCGCATATCCCGCAGGTTGTTAAAGAATTGATCGAGCGCCCCAAAGGCACAGGTAGACTGCCAGTACTTCTCGGTCAGAAATGGAAGAGTCTGAAAGCAAGAGCCTGAAAGTTCTTCCAGCATTTTTTGATGATCTGCAAAGCGCTCAATCACCAGATGGGGTTGATGGTAGCGGGCAGTAGCCTCCAGAAATCGTGCCCAGGCCTGGATTGGCAGGCGATCACTCCCTGTGGAGGGCTGACCAAACCAGCGATTGCGAATCCCAGTCAGCACTTCCCTGTGAGCGCAATCGGGTTCTACCCGCCCTTGATGTAACAGTCTTTGCCAGCCGATATAAACCTTCTGAAATTCAGAACTGTTCGTATCGAACAGTTCATTTTCTGCCAGGCGATCGACCAGCCGAATCCAGCTAATTCGCTCAATCCACTCATCCCGGATTGGGGGTTCCAGCACCATAACCCAGGCAACATTGTCCTCATCCTTCAAGGAATCATCGGCCACTGCTTCGTATTGGGAGGAACCCACTAAATCTGAGATTGTCAATGTATCCATGAGCTTTGCTCACCTTTTGCTTAAACTCCAGGGTTCCCACCTTTTGGTAGAATTAACGTCGTGTCGTGGATCACACTCATGTCTTTATTTGATTGGTTTGCAAATCGGCGAAAATCGGGTCCAGTCAATCAGGAGCGGCAGGAACGAGAGATTGCTGATGGGCTGTGGTCTAAGTGCGAAAAGTGTGGAGTTCTGGCTTACACGAAGGATCTGCGGGCCAATCAGATGGTCTGCCTGGAATGTGGGCATCATGCACGAGTTTACAGCGATGAGCGCATTCGCCAATTAATTGATCCAAACACCTGGAAGCCTCTGGATGAGGGGCTGACTGCGGTTGATCCTTTGAAGTTCCGCGATCGCAAGTCCTACAGCGATCGCCTGCGAGAAATGCAGGAAAAAACCAAACTGGCTGATGCCGTGCAGACAGGGATTGGACGGCTAGAAGGGTTACCCGTCGCCCTGGGGGTGATGGATTTTCGCTTTATGGGCGGCAGTATGGGTTCGGTGGTAGGCGAAAAGCTGACTCGTCTGATTGAGCGGGCTACGCGGGAACGGCTTCCTGTGGTGATTGTTTGTGCATCAGGAGGTGCCCGCATGCAGGAGGGAATGCTCAGCCTGATGCAGATGGCAAAGATTTCAGGGGCGCTGGATCGCCACCGGGATGCTCGCCTTCTTTATATTCCAGTCCTGACCCACCCCACAACAGGCGGGGTCACAGCCAGTTTCGCTATGCTGGGTGACATCATCCTGGCAGAACCCAAGGCAACCATTGGCTTTGCTGGACGCCGCGTCGTTGAGCAGACTTTACGCGAAAAACTGCCAGACAACTTCCAGACAGCAGAATACTTGCTTGAGCATGGTTTTGTTGATGCGATTGTACCCCGCACCCAGTTGAAAAAAACACTGGCTCAACTGATTCGTTTGCACCAGCCTGTAGCAGCTCCTGCCTCACCTCCAGTTCACCATCTAGAAGGCATCAGACCCCTCAGTAAAACGACTTTAGAATAGCCCCAGTAATCGGGTATCGCTCGCCCCTGAAATTGGGGAGCCAGGAGTCAGAGGTCAAAGGCGAGAGTTAAAAAAAGGATTCTGGTTCCTGGTTTTTGACTTCTATTTTGTAAGGTCAGTTCGGGATTTTTTTTGCTGCGGGCGCCGTAAAAGAGGGGCGGCGCTGAAAAAATGAAAAGTTTCAGTCCCGATGACGGGATTTGGTTTGCTGCGGCACCCCGCCTCCGAGGGAAGCCTGAATCGTAGCGTTATTGTTTCAGTCCCGATGACGGGATTTGGTTTGCTGCGGCCCGGGGGGGTATCGTAGGTATCGAGATAGAGGAGGATTGTTTCAGTCCCGATGACGGGATTTGGTTTGCTGCGGCCGTCGGGCGGCTGCTCCGAAGGCAGTGGGCACACCGCGTCCCAGATGTTTC